>JAATGW010000345.1 GCA_015654495.1 Chitinophagales bacterium | reverse complement strand
CCGTTATCGCTGCTGTTATGAACACGCTGATCGAAAAATATTCCGGATCCGCCGCTGTATAAACGGAACTGGCCGCCACCGTTCTGGCTGGAAGCCGTGTACAGGTCATAGGTCGGTATAGGAACAGGTAAAGCTTTTACATTTTTGCTGAAGGGAATGTCCTTTTCACGATTAAAATCCAGTAAAGCGTTATCATCGTCCCTGCCTTTGGAACTATAGTAGTAACCATATGCCGGAGATGTTTTATGTTTTTCGGCCAGGGTTTGCCGTGAGTAAAAACCAGTTCCGCCCAATCCTACATGCGCGATGAATACCTGAGGCCCGACACTCAGGTTGAAAGTCCCTGAAAAATTAGTCATTGCATGCGTAATGGTCGGTGTATAAGTTGGCGCAGCAAATGAAATCGAAGAACTGCTGCCATGGTACCAGTTTCCTAACCTGGTGTCCTTCATGTTAACAGTACTGAATGACGAGCCGAGGGTTAGATTTGTCAAACCTGCACGTGAATTCATCCCGAATCCGATGGACCTTGTCAGTTGGTTATGGTCCGCATTATCGTTCCATTTTTTTATCATGCTGGCATTGATATTTGCGGATGCCCCGTCAAAACTGCTTAGATTCAGGTCCAGATCCAATTCACCATCCGTACCTGGCATATTATTTTCAGCTGCTACCCCATCAGTAAGACTTAAGCCGGCGTTCACACCCAGATCAAAACCAATTCCACGATAATTATCATATTTAACTCCGGCGCTGATCTTTGTCAAAGAAAAGTTGCCCTTTTTCGATAATAATTTTCCGAGAGGAATACCGAGTGCTTTAAGTGTGGCATATATGCGCCCGCCCTTCGTAATATGATCCTTCATATTGGTCCAGCGTTCCTGTTTATCACTTCCGTTAAAATCGTCCGGAATACCACGCAACTGCCTGTTAAGCGCACCTGGTCCCAAACTCCATCCCAAACCAACCCAGCTCGCCTCATCATCCATTCCCGAGCCTGACTGATAACTCAGGTTTACAGGATAACCGCCTACATCCAGTAAAGGAATATTATAATTAAAATCACCGCTGAACAGATCTACCATGTCACTATTCCCAATCGGAGTAAAACCTTTCATTTCCGGCTGATCCGGACCTGAGGTCAAAGCATAACTAACGGTCGGGGCTACCAGTTCCGTTGTAAACAGGCATAAAAAGAATGCTGCCAACGGTTTTCTAAACCGTGAAAAAATAGTCATTGATGTTTTTCATTTAGGATTTTGGAACTCTGCTGATATCGCTGTGATTATATACAAATGAAAGTGCGCCGATACCAAATATTTTATCCGTATATAACAGTGTAAAATCTTTTTTCTGCTCAATATCTCCTGGGTCTTCAAAGGCAATCATGTATTCATAACTACCGGAAACGCCGTTCTCTATGCGCTGACAAATAACAGGAACCAGTGACTGCTGACCCACCTGCAGTGTAAAATCCTGCTGCATATCAAAATTGAGGTACAGCATTTTCTCCTTCTCCGGCCTGTCGCCTTTCGGCCTATCAAACTTTACATTGAAATAAATGATACCATCGCCATTCTCAACTCCGCCCGAACCACTGTCACTCAAAAGATTTATCAGCCCTGAAGGCATGTATTTTGATCTCACAGCAATATCTCCCACCGTTATATGCTGGGTGATTTTGTTCTTTGGATCGCTGATAAATTCAGCCAGCTTCTGCTGTGGACTTTTCATTGTACACGCAGATAACAGCAAAAAGGATAGCAGGATTTTAGTTGCAATATTCATTATTGCTGATTTTTATAAATAAACCTCATTTCAACCCTGCGGTTATTTATGAGTTTTACAATGAGTAAATATTCCTTATCATGCTTAAATTCTTTTATTTCCGATAAGTCAATCGTGAACTTATTCAACCCTGCAGTCATCTGCAATGCAGGCAGGTTTTTCACAGGCCGTCCGGGCTGCGAAAGATCCACGATAGAATAATTCAATGCTGCCGCGCCGTAGGGATTGTGCAGTGAGAAATGAAGGAGTTTTTCTGCGATATAGAAATCGCCTTCAGCTTTTTCCTTTAATTCGCGATAAGAAGGTGGTGCCAATGGTGTTTGATCTTCCTTACATTTTACAGTGAAAGTCCATATCTCCGATTTTGTAATGATCGTTGATGCATTGTGTAATGTAACCTGCCAGACATATCTATGACCTTCCTTTAAGTCCGGAGTTGAAACAGGGTACTGCAGCAAATTCACCGGAATATTTGATTGATTAATGATAGGCAAATTATAGGCAATTGCTTCCGCGATATCCTGTTTCGGACCAATCTCAGTGAGGATCAATCTGTACCTTCCATCTGCAGGCGCCGGAACAGGAACCTGCCACATAAAATTCGGCCGGCGATTGCAAAACTCGTCGCCATCAACCGGGTCCACAAGAAACATCGGGGTCATGGGTTGATTTTGCTGTACAAAACAATTTTCATAAGTCTGCGGCAATGTCGGAGATTTGGATTCGTCGATATTCAATTCAAAACAAAATTCAAATTCTCCTTCCCCAAACCTCCCGGTATTCTGTAACTGAAAAGCTTGCTGTGATTTTCCAAAATTAAACCGGCTATTGCCCCAGGTTGTCCTGTCGATGATATTCATACCATTCCTGACTTCAAACAACGGTGTCTTTATCTGTACGATCAGCTGATTGCTTGTTGCGTCTTTAGCTGTACAAATCAGGTAGCCGCGGGCGTTACCAAAGTTTGTATTCATGATCTGCACCGTTGATAAGCCATCCAGGGTCCTGCCATGAACAAAGGGGTTGAACTGGATACTGATCTGTGCACTTAACGGACCAGGTATTGCCAACAGACAAATAACTATGATGTATTTCAGGATGATCCGCTTCATTTTCCCATTTGTTTAAAGTGATACTTAATACCCCATTCTGCTCTTATCAGGTCCTGGTAATACTGCTGGTATTCTTTCAGATTTACCCTTGCATCTATATAAAAATTGAAGGAAATATTTTCCTTTAGCTGACCGCTTAATGTTTGTCTAAGTCCCGCCTGTTCATACCAGCTTTTCACTTTGGAATAGGTAAGCGATGATGAAGCGGTCATCGTTTTCAGAAATGCATAACTCAGTCCGATATCACTATTGAGAGCGCTGTTAAAAAATACGTACTGAGAACGATTATCAGCCATATTATAACTCAGGTTCCAGAATAGAGAATAGGTTTTGATCTGATAGCTTTGAAAGCTATTGAGGAGTATTGCATTGCTCTGTATTGTGCTGCTATCGGAAACAGTATAAAAATTTTCAAGAAAGCTTACTGATAGATAATTCCGGTAAGGTTTTGTAAAAAGTTTTTTATTCATTGAAATTTCAGCAGACAGGCGATTGCTCCTGCTCATCAGCGTTTTTATTTCTGCCTGAGATCTGGTCATTTTTGTGGGCTGGTATCTTATACCCAGGTATTCACCACGGCGCATTTTCCAGCGCAGGTCCACCGTAGCACTTGAATTCAACCATCGTTGGTCGCCGTTTTCTGAAAATTTATACTCCCGCAAATTATGTCTTAGATTAGCCACCAGTTTTTTCCTGAAAAATGATTTCTTCAGTTGTGTTCCCGTTTCTTTTCCCCCTGATGGCAAAAAATAATTCCCCGGATTATAATAGGCGGTACCCACATAACGAATAAACATCCGGTGATCCAGATCGAGGGTTTTGTAGTAGTTCTGATAGTCTACATTCAACGCAAGATTCTGATAGAAATTTTCACCAGAAAACAGAGCATTAACTGCTGATTTATTTTGCTGGAACGAATCGGGAGGTGAGGCTCCCATTTCAAACTTCGACGTGGATTTGGATACTTCAAAATTTATATAACCACCCTTGCCGATATCCACACGGTTATCAAGACCAAAAACGCTTACTGTTCTTGCCGAAACGGATGGAAGTCCATAGCTGTTCTGCTGAGAACCAATCTTAAATGTGTTGAAACTGACATGGCTATGTGCACCTGAGGGGTCACCTTTGCCAAACTTTAAACCTGTGGAAAGGTTGGAAGAAGCCTGCTGAAAATTTGAAAATATCCTGTCAGGTAACGAATTGAAATCATTATGAGTTCCAAACATAAGCCCCAGGTATGTATTTCCCTGGTTTAGAAATTCAGTATTTATTCCGTTTAGTAAATAATGGTTTGAACTAAGTGCAGATTGATTCGCTACACCCTGACCCAGGGAAAGCTTATTGATATTCAGGAAAATTTTTTGGATTGAGGTAAGATTTAATTTCTCCCGGGCCAATTTTTTTATAGTGGCCGGCGCGTTAGCTATTTCGTTGATCTTTACTTTTTTTGCAAGTTCGTTCTCACTTATTTTCTTTATCAAACCGCTTTGCTGCCATTGTTGTTTCTGTGCGTCTACCTTTCTGATCAACTCGTCAATTAATTCCAGTTCACTGATTTCTGTTTTGAGCCTGTCAAGCAATGCCCGATCTACCTGTTCACCATTATTGACTCTCGTCTGCAACTGATCAAAAAGGTTTCTTTTTGTTTCAATAGCACCTGGTGAATAGTTTTTCATCAATTCCTGTCTCAAGCCTTTTGTATCCTTTGTTATCAGTGTTTGTGGATCACCCAGTTGCTGTTGGTATTTTTTGACAATATCGCCGTACTTACTTTTAAGGCCTGATATTTCATTTGAAAAGGTTTTCGCGGCAGCTGCTTTTGCGTTGTCAATTGTACCGGGTAAGTCAGAGACCAATTCTTCCGGATTGAATTTACCCACCAGCTTTTTCTGCATACTGGCAAGAAATGCCTCTTTATCAAAATCTGATGAAAAATTATTTACTGCGGGATAAAGAGGAGTAGCATAATCCTGAAACCTGTAAGAAACATTTACAGGAATCTGATAGAGGCTTAAAGATTGACTTATATAGAACTGATTAACTGCATATGATTTTCCTGAATCCAGCAACAGCGAATTTACCTGACCGTTATACGATGCTTCTGATTCAAGAATTTTCAGCGGAGAAGCAAACAACTGTTTTTGTATCGATGCAAACTGATTATTTAAAAGGTTTAGTCGGTTAAAACTTGTGTTTGATCCTAAATAACTTACAGCCTTTTGCGTAACTGATGTTTTTAGACTGTCCTTTTGCAGAATTGAACGGCTGAAATAATCGGGTGAACCTATCAGTGTTGGCACTGATAGGATTTTTGATTTTGCAGTCTGCCTTATGGAATCCCTGATTCGCGGAAAGCGGCCATGGGCCGAGGTATCAGCGGATTCCTGGTTAGGAGGATTCTCTTGTGCGCAGACATTCAAAAACAGAAAGATGCCGATGGTTACGGATGTAAATGGTTTAAGGTATAGCAACAAGTTGTGTTTTTCGAAACCCGAATAGTGAGTTTAATTATTACAGAAGCAATAGCTCGAAATTAAATTTCAAAATAAAATGTGTTTGCAAAATTCCTTGTGTAGTGAAACGTTGTATATACCAGATAATTGTTGTTACTCCTATTAATGCACCCGATATGAAATACACTTTACTCGTTGTTATCTCTATTTTTATTTTTTCGGAAACTTATGCACAGTATGTGCATAAGATAAAAGCAGACAGTGTTTTTATAACTAATGATTCATGCAATGCGGAATTGATTCTTGAGAATGCCACCAGGGATACACTGGGCTTTCTATATAATAAAGGAAATGGAAGAACAGAATTCAGAAAAGCTGTTTTGAAATTATCAGATTCAGTCTGGCTTATCGGTTCTGATACCTTGAAAATAAATTTCAGCAGTTTTAAACCCGGCGGCTCGCACGGAGCGATTCAGTTTAATAAGAACGGAAGTTTTGGTGGTGACGCTTCTAAGTTTTATTGGGATACCTTGAATAAAAGAGTTCATATCGGAGGAAATACACCTGAGAGTGACCTTACCATTACGGCCAGTAGTCTTGGAAGTACATATGCTGAAACCGATGGAATCAGCCTGCTTAATAAAACGGCAGCTACATCAACAGTTTCGCAAAGGAGCCCGGGTATCAGGTTTGTAGGGCAGGGTTGGAAAACGGATTCGCCGGCCGGGTCACAACAGGTGGAAGTTAACAATTATATGCTTCCGGTTACAGGTGCGACGAATCCTACTTATAAATTAATCTGGGAGGAACAAAGAAATAACGGTACCCGGTATCCGATAATGATACTTGGTTTCACTGGTTTACAGGTGATGGGCTATGGTGGTGCATCAGGTGGTTTAAGTTTTTCGAATCAGGTTGCCATGTCAAACTCAATAGTTGGAACAAACATTCTTACTTTCAGACTTGGAAGTGTTCCTGATTCAAATACATTTAATTTCAATACTGCATATGGTTTTGCCCAGACATCAGGTAATACAAGATTTCTCCGTATTTCAAATAGTACAACCGGATTCAATCCGTCGTCTGGAACAGCCACACATTCACTTTTGGTATTAGAACCAAAGATCGACCAGACAGGATCTGCGAGCGGAATAACGCGAGGGATTTATATCCATCCAACGTTGACATCGGCTGTCGATTTCCGCGCAATTGAAGTTGACACAGGAAGATCACTGTTAAGGAGTATTTACCTGACTCATCCTGGCGATAAAATTAATATTGCCACGGGTACAAATGCGTCACTAGGTACTGCTACTCTTTCTTCCGGCACAATCACCGTAAACACAACAGCTGTTACATCAAGTTCGAAAATTCTTCTCACTTATAATACTCCGTCCGGAACAACAGGCCAGATCTCAGCTCCGGCATCTGGTATAACGGCAGGTACGAGTTTCACTATAAATAGTTCCTCAGCCTCAGATAATTCAACGGTGAACTGGTGGATAATTAATTAGGTATAGGAGATTAATGCTGACAATTTTATGATGTTTTCTGAAATCATTTAACTATGAAAATTATTCTCTTTTCAATACTGGCTTTTGTTCTCAGCTCCAATGTTCAATCGCAGGTGATAAAAAAAATCAAAGCAGACAGTGTAAGGATATACAACGACTCAATGAACGCTGAACTGATAATTACCAATCATACAAAAGATGTTTCGGGTTTCCTGTACAATACAGGAAATGGCAGAACGAGTTTCAAAAAAATCGTTGAAAAAATAACAGATTCGTCGGTTCATTTCCGCGGTGCGGATTCAATCAGGATTCCCATAAAAGGTCTACCCGGCGGATTAAATGGTGCAGTTCAGTATAATCATTCCACATCTTTTGCAGGAAATGATTCAAGTCTGTACTGGAGCGATAGTACAAAAAGATTTGAGATCGGAGGAAATCAGCCCGAGAGTGATTTTGGAATTGAATCAAAAAATCTGGGTGAAAATTATAGTGAAACAGATGGTATTACTTTACTAAATAATACCGCGGCGGCAACCGGGGCGCAGCAGCGAAGCCCTGGGATCAGGTTTGAAGGCCGCGGGATAGCAGGAACAAGCACGTCAAGGCCGATGGAGGTAAATCATTTCATCCTGCCTGTTCAGGGTAGCAGTTCACCGACTTTTCAATTGGCCTGGGAATACCAGAGAAATAATGCAATGCCCCGATTTCGAAGCATGATTGCAGGAAATGGAATAACAGTTGTTGGTGGTGGTTTGAGTTTTTGTGAGACTGTTCCAACAAAAGCAGGCGATATAATCGGATCTGATCAGGTAAATATCTACCTATCAGAAACACCTACCAGCACACCTCTTGGATTTCTCGCATATCCCAATTCTACTGTTACAAGTGGAAATGGAAGATTTGTATACTTAAGTAATGGCTCGGTTGGATTCAATCCTTCCAGCGGAAATGCAACTCACACCATGGTATCTGTAGAAGGGAAATTCAATCAGAGCGGTTCAGCCAATGGGGTGACCAGGGGAATGCATCTTCGGCCGGATCTGGTATCGGCCGCAGATTTTCGTGCAATTGAAATTGAAGAAGGGAAATCTCATTTCCGAACCCTTTCACTAACCAGTGCGGGCGACAAAATAAATATTGCTACAGGTGCAAATGCAAGTACAGGAGCAGCCACCCTCGCAAGCGGAACCGTAACAATCAATACGACTGCAGTAACATCAGGTTCTAAAATATTTTTAACCTATATCACACCATCCGGAACAACCGGGCAATTATCAGCACCTTCCGGCAGTATAAGTTCGGGAACCAGCTTTGTAATCAATAGTACGTCCGGTTCAGATAATTCAACAGTGTATTACTGGATTGTGAATTAATTTTTCCAATTGTAATTCGTTGCATCATTAAAAAGACGTGAAAGCAATTGTTTAAAAATGTGTCTGGCGCATAAGCCATATGTTGTGCATAAGATCAGATAGTTTGATCAGAAGATCAGGCCGCGAGTTTAGAAATCAGCCAAACCGTCTGCTCCGATGCCGTTCATTTAATTTGCAGAAGAAATAAAATTGCACGCAATCAATTTTTTCGGTCCCCATCTGCATTTTTACAACCGGGTTTAGCCCCATTTTTCCTATCTTTTGTTCTCAACCTGATTTTCAAACGAAGACAATTGCCATGTTAAAATTTATTTCCTCTCTTTTCCTGCTTTCCTTTTTGCTTTTTTCCCTTTCCGATTGTACACAACCGGCTAAAGATAAAGCTGCCACAATCACTGACCCTGAACTTTATCTGGAACAAAACGATTCAGAGGGAACGATTTCCGTTATGAGCGCCGGAAGGGAAAAGCCGCTGGTTGTGCAGAATGCAGGCGAAAATTTCAGGCCTTTCCTTCACCCGATACTTGCTCCTGATGGAAAAGGAATTCTTACAGAATACAGTCCCGGACATCATAAACACCAGACGGGCATTTACTGGGGTTTTACGCGGGTAAACGGACGTGATTTTTTTCATAATCCCGGCGAAGGCTACTGGAAGAAAATCGGGGCGAGCATTGTTGAAAAAAAGGGTAAGGAAGTGAAGTGGCAAACGGTTTATGATCTGTTGAATGAAAAAGGAGAACCGGAAATGCGGGAAACGCAGAACTGGAGTATGAAACTGGATAGCGGAAATTATGTACTCACACTCGAATGGAAGGGCGAAGCAAAAAACGATATCACCATCGGCAAATACGACTACGGCGGATTGTTTATTCGTATGCCATGGAAGGAAGGTATCAAAGGTGAGGTTGTAAATGCTGCCCGCGAAAAAAATGAAAAAGCGGAAGGCAAGCAGGCGATGTGGGTTGATGTGGGCATGCAGGTTGAAGGAAGAGATGATGAAGCACATATTGCCGTATTTGATCACCCGTCAAATAAAGCCTATCCGCAACACTGGCGCGTGGATGGTCAGCTCGGGGTAGGTGCTGCAAGATCACGCATGGCCGACTGGACTATCACTAAAGGTGAAACGGAAACCATCAAGCACCAGCTCTATATCTATTCAGGCGAACTGAATGATGTGGTGATGACTGAACGCTGGGCAGGTTTCAGCGGACAGAGTTCGACCTATGCACTTTGGGAAGTCGCCCGGAAAGAAGGACTGGAGGCAAAATTCCTTAGTCCGGAAGAGGCCGTAAAAAATATGACCATGAAACCCGGATACAGTACCAATGTATGGGCTTCAGAACCTATGATGACCCAGCCAATGGCATTCTGCTGGGACGACAGGGGACGGATATGGATAGCCGAAAATAAAGATTATGAATCGCGCGGTGACGGATTTTCAAATGCCGGCAACAGCCGCATTCTGATTCTGGAAGATACCAACCACGATGGAAGAGCAGATACAAAAAAGGTTTTTCTTGAAGGCATTGCATTCCCTGCTGCCATAGCTG
>JAATGW010000335.1 GCA_015654495.1 Chitinophagales bacterium | reverse complement strand
CCATGCTATGCCAGTAAGGCCAGCGATTATATGCCTGCCAGGTAAGATCCGAACACTGAAATACAAAATCCGTCTGGCGTTTATCTTTCACAACGAAGATCATATAAGCCTGGAAGTTCCCTGGTTGTGTAACCAGTTTGCACAAGTATACACCGCTCACCCAATCTGCAGGTATTGATAACCGGTAGGTTTCTTTCCATTTACTTTCAAAAAAATTGGTTTTTGGATCCGGCTGCGGTTCCGCCTGTGCAACACCTTGCATAGTGTCCAGCTTAAGTTTCAGATTTGCCCCCTTGCCTCCATAATATCCCATGCGGTAGATACTCAAACTATATGTTGAAACAGGACTGGTGCTTACATAAAACTGAATTGTCTCCCCCGTAACCACACTTGTTTTGGAACAGTAACCTTCAATTTCAGGCCTGCGGCAAAACCGGTGATTGGGCACTGAACAGGTATCATATTTCACATCGATCAACCAGTCGGAACTGCCCGGGAGTTTGTTTTCTGCTATTATGGGATTTTCATTCAACGACTCTTTTGATTCCTTACAGGAGATCAGGTAAACGACCAGGAATAAAGCCGTAAGCAATCGGTTCATCTCGTATTTGTTTTGGGGTATTATGGATTTCCAGGCATTTGATCATAAGAGCTGTTAGGCTCGCCGATCCCAAAGCGCCGAATTTCTATCCGTGGGAACCAGCGCTATAGGTACGGTAATTTTTTAAATAACCAGAAGATTATCATTTTGTTTGATCTACTGCTGCAGTGTATTTGCTCCGGCGGAATATGCATACAGGGCAGCTGGAATAAACCGGAGTTGTAAAGATTTATGATGTATCGTTATTTCTTTATCGATCGATGTTACCAGGGCTGAAGAAAGTTTATTTAACTCGCAAAACGCAGTAAGGCTTTTTAATTCACCCGGTTTCTCTGTATACCGGTTACTCCATTTGATCTCCATGCACCATCCTGGTTTTTGTTTGCGTTCATCGATCTGAATCAGGTCGACTTCCCCTTCACTACGCCCAAGTTTCCAGCGTGCATAGGCCAAAGGAGTGTTTTCCATGTGCATCCATTGAGCCAGCAGAGTGGTTTCTACAAGGTTACCCGCCTCATCATCAGTTGGTGAAACAGGCGAGAACAAAGCGGTGCGCAAAGACGGGTTAGTAAGGTAAATTTTGAATGCAGTAATGCGTTTAAAGTGACGGGCATTTTCATCCACCTTGTGCAGCACTTTAATTAGAAACGCTGCTTCCAGGTATTCCAGGTATTTGTTCAATTGTGGCCTGTCCAGCCCGCTTTCCGAACAAAGAGTAATTGGCGAAAATTCTTTTCCTGTGTTGTATGCGAGGTAGGCAAAGAACCGGTTCAGGTCCTGTACATCCCTGATTCCGTATAAGGCCGGCAGATCTCGCAGCAGGACTTTATCGATAATATCATTACGGATATAGCGCGACATATTGCCCCTGATGGTTTCAGAAAATATAGCTTCGGGATATCCACCATAATTCATATAGTTAAAGAAATGAATGTTGAGTTCTTTAATATCAACAGTGGTGTAAAGCTGAATCGGTGAGTCGGTGTAGGTTATTATCGCTGGTTTAATAAGGTGAGCGAGCCCTTGCAAATGCAAAAATTCCTGGAAGGTGAGCGGAGGCAAAATAAAATCAGTAAACCTGCCTGCGCCGCTTTCGGTGCTTTTCACCTGCAGTGCCGCCGCAGCAGAACCGGTAATAATGAATTTTGTCTTCGGGTAACTATCTACCAGCACTTTCAGGTGACGTTCCCAATCTTTCAAATATTGTATTTCATCAAAGAACACAAAACACTCTTCCGGATGTTGCTGGTTGGATGCCTGCATTGCGAGTATCAGAAGATCGTTCAAAGAAAGGTTAATATAAATCGGGTTATCGATCCCGATAAAGAAAATTTTACCGGCTGATGTTTTACGGTTAATCAGTTCACCAATGGCGTGATGAATCATAACGGTTTTGCCTACCCGCCGAGGTCCTACAACGAGTAATGCTCTTTTAACCGAACGGTCAATTACATAAGGAAAGAACAGATCGAAATACAGCCGGCGAGGCAGGAAATCCATTTCAGGGGAAGGCTTGTCTGTTGCCCACCAGGGATTTTCAAAACGCAACCGCTCAATAATTTTGGGCGTAGGAATAGTATATGAATCACCCGGCATTACTCTCTAATTTTACCAAATGTACTAAATTGTAACTAAATATAATCGTTATTTTTACATAATTGCCGGATTAGTACAATTTTTGAAGTGTTTTTGCCTTAAATTATCATATTGAGGTTATGGGATCCCCTTTTTTCAAGTTCGCAACAGCGATGTCAGGTTAAAGTCCTGTCCCGTTATCTATAGTTGTGGATATGAAGTCGGGTCGGGGGGGTTGCGTTTCCTTAGTTGATACAGGTTTAACATTTAAGCCGCTACATAAAAGGGAAACACTTCGTCAGAATTATCGTTCTGCAAAAAATGTTCTTCCATATGCAAACCCATAAATTTTCTGGAGGATCCGTAGAATTTTTGTCTTGCAGGATCGGGTCGAACCACCATTAGGCTGCCTTATTGAAAATCCGCTTTCTATCATACCCGCTTACAAGCCCTTAAGTAAAAATCTGCTAATTTTAGCTGCATGGTCCGGAGGCTAATTTTTCAATTATTATATCGCTTCTTACAATACAGGCCAGCCGCTCACAGGATTATATTTTCAACAGGCTTTCTGTAAAAGACGGTCTGCTTACCAATAACATTCTAAGTATCTGGCAGGACACAACGGGGTATTTATGGTTAGGCTCCGAAAGCGGATTACAACGTTATGATGGAAATTTTTTCCGGGCAATATTACATGAACGTGTGGACCAGATCATTTCTGATTCTGCACACAGGGTCTTGATTCGTTCCGGCAAATAAATCGCAATCTTCAATCCACAAAGTTTTTTGATCACCCCAATCGGATTTGAAAATACAGTTGCAGGGAACGATCCTTCCGGGCTTCAGCTGAGTAAAGACGCTTCAGGAAAAGTTTTCCTCCTCATTAAGGGGCATGGTTGCCAGTATTATAACGAAAGCACGGGAAGTTTCAGCCAGAAAAATAATCCCTTTGCTTTGCCCGACTCACTGAGAGTAATTGATGTTTACCGGAGAGTATGTTTTCAATTCTGTCGACACAACGAATACACGCAAGTGGTGCAAATAAATACAGGAACTATTTCGGACTTTATAGCAGCATTTATATGATCGGTTCTTATCCGTATCAGAAAAAAGATAAATTTATTCTGCCTTGTAGTACATGAGAAACAAGTTACACTGATTTTAAACTTCAACTCATGATCAGAATAAATACGCTCGTCCTGCTGTTGCTTACAACAATTCAGACTTCTCAAAATCCACCTGGACCAAGACATCTCGAAGAAATAGCATTCGACTCAGAAAGAAACATACTTCTTGTATCAGGAGGTGGTGAAATAAAAATCGGCAGTGGTACAATTTTCCCTGACCAGATGAGCGAATGGAACGGAAAAACATGGACAAATGCGGAGGTGCCGGGGCCTAAAAACCGTTATGGCCATGCACTTGTATATGATCCGAATGAGCGGGCTACATTTCTGATTAGCGGAGTAAATCAGTCTGA
The DNA here is from genome assembly GCA_015654495.1 of Chitinophagales bacterium. Taxonomy (GTDB): domain Bacteria; phylum Bacteroidota; class Bacteroidia; order Chitinophagales; family Chitinophagaceae; genus Pollutibacter. The sequence goes on along the minus strand of JAATGW010000335.1, from coordinate 21,984 downwards.
CAGAAAAGTTGCGTCGGATGTCTGGAAATGGAATGGTGAATTATGGAAACAGATCAACACAAATTGTCCCGTTAAAACAGCAGAAGCTGTTTATGATCCAAATAATAAAAGAGTTTTAGCATATGGAGATACCTATAACATAAAAGAGTTAAGAAATAACTCCGACCCTTTACAATTTGAACTTTGGGAGTTTAAGAATAATGCATGGAAAAAGCTTTCGGCAGAAGGCCCACAGATTTCATCACAGTTTGAAATCGCGTTTGACATTAACAGGAACGCATTGATAATACCCGCATGGGAAAACGGCTATTCTATATTGTGGGAATGGAAGGATGAAAAATGGAATAAAATTATTTGCAAAGAGAAGTTTCCGGAAGACAGAAACCGTTATGCACTTGCATATCATCCGAAAGAAAAAACAACGTTTTTGTTTGCGGGCCGCAATGATGCAAATCCATTCCTCAATGATTTCTGGAAATGGGACGGAACTTCCTGGACAAAGATTATCAGTAATCGGGGACCTTCGACAAGAGCTGCAGCAGTAATGGAATTTGGTAATAATGGTATTTATGTATACGGAGGAGTTGTTGAATGGGGCCTGTCCAATGAGATCTGGAAATGGCAGGATGGTAAATGGAAGCTGCTGAACAGTGGATATGCAATGACGGAAGAAAGAACTGCCTTTGAACTTAAACAATGGCTTTCCAATCATCCCGGTGATGTTGAGTCCCTTCTGATGTATGGAACTCTTCTCGGTAAACAAAAAAAATATGATGAAGCTTTAAGTCAATTGGAAAAAGCCCGGGTTATCGCGCCTTCAGATCATAATATTCTGATAAACCTCTGCGCTATCTTATACGAACAGAAAAAAGATGATGAGGCGACAAATAAAGTTATTGAAGCTGTAAACACAAGCTCTATGTCAAGAGATTCTTTCTCAAGACTTGCCAATTACTTTTATTCAGTTAAAAGATATCAGGAGTCCGCGATTTGTTTTCAGAAGATCATTCAGCTGCTACCTGACGGTGGCGATTATTATAACCTGGCCTGTTGTTTTGCTTTATTAAGTGATAAAGACAAAGCATTTGAATCATTACAAAAAGCAATCGCACTTGGTTTTAATTCAAAACAGCAATTTGAAAATGATCCGGACTTGCAAACTTTGAAGTCAGACATGCGTTGGAAGGAGTTAGTCAGTAGGTTGAAGTAATAAATTGAAACCATTCTTCTGTGTATAAAATACAGTACCTGCAGATTGAATTCAAGCAATTCTGGAAATGGGCTTAAGGTTGAATGTTAAGTTCTACAGTAACAGTCAACATCCGACTTAAAGTTCCTTCTTTAAGGCCTGGAGCATGAATCTTACCGCATTAAAATTATATAGAAGGTTAGCTCCAGGAAGGCTAAATTGTTTTTAAAATCGATTTCTATTTCGCTTTTACAAGCTGTAAATCAAAACTAATTGGCAAGAATTTTCATCACCGGCTCAGCAGATGGCCTTGGACAACTGGGTGCAAATCTGTTGATCGGCCAGGGTCATCAGGTAGTACTACATGCACGCAATACAGCGAGAGGGCTTGAGGCAATGCGCAAACTGCCGTCTGCTGAAAAAGTGCTGATCGGTGATTTATCTGATATTGAAGAGACCAAACATTTAGCCGAAGAAGTTAATGCAACGGGCCGTTTTGATGCGATTATTCATAATGCTGGCGTTTACCAATCAGCAGCAAAAGTTATTCTGGCAGTAAATACATTGGCTCCCTATATTCTCACCTGTATGATTCAGAAGCCAAAACGCCTCATTTACTTAAGCTCCGGTATGCATTTACATGGTGATACAACTCTGAAAAATTTATCTGAAAATAAGAGTAATGTGACTTATTCTGACTCCAAACTGCATGTCTTAATTTTAGCAAAAGCCGTGGCCCGCAAGTGGCCCGATGTATTCGCCAACACAGTTAACCCTGGTTGGGTACCGACAAAGATGGGCGGCAGAAATGCGCCTGACAACCTGGAGAAAGGGATACAAACGCAGGTATGGCTTGCTGTCAGCAATGATGATAAAGCAAGGGTCAGTGGCCACTATTTTTTTCACCAGCAGGAAAGTCGCTATTTACACCTGGCTGATGATATAATTCTGCAGGATAAATTTCTCCATTTATGTGAGAAGATCTGCGGAGTTCAATTTCCTGACTGATCAGAAGCATTTAGTAAACTATCTCCTGAAAGACAAACGCTGGCAATATTATCAGATTCTTTGCGAAATAAACTGTGCCACTTCGGCAAGTCTGCAGGTAAATCCCCATTCATTATCATACCAGGCAGCAATCGATATGAGTTCACCCTGTTTCACCGTCAAAGGCAAATCAATGATCGAAGAATGCGGATCTCCAACAATCCGTGCAGAAGTCCATTCTTCTTCAAGTGTATCCATAACACCTTTAAGTGATCCTTCAGTAGCGGCTTTGCGGAAAGCATTATTCACCTGTTCTACTGTACATTCCTTTTCAGTAACGAGATTGAGTTCAGCTATGCTTCCGGTTCTCGTCGGAACACGATAAGCTTTACCTGTAATCTGCAGGTCCTTCCATATGAATTGCAGTGCGCGTGCTGCTCCGGATGCTGAAGGAATTATGTTTTCTGCAGCTGCCCAGGAATCGCGACGATCCTTCATCGGCTGATCGGTTAGTGATTGAGTATTTGTATACGAATGCACAGTAGAAAACAAACCATACTTTATACCGAAATTATCAAGGATCACTTTAACCGCAGCAGCAAGAGCATTGGTAGTGCAGCTTCCCATACTTATGATCTTATGTTTTGATGGATCAAATGTTTCGAGATTGATACCTTTGAGTAATACGGCATCGCAATCACTCAGCGATTTACTTGCGGCACTGATGAGCACGTAGCTCGCGCCACGATCGATATGGGCCTGGGCCCCTGCCCGTGTTGTAGCGCGGCCGGTACAATCAACTACGATATCAACTCCGAGTGATTTCCAGTCGGGAACTTCTGATTTTGAGTTGATATAACGGATTTTGTTTTTACCGATAACAAGATTGTCGCCGTCAGTAGAAACTTTCTCCCCGAACCGGCCATAATTTGTATCGACACTGAATAGCGAAGCAAGAATTTTTACATCATGAATATCTGATACCGATACAGGTACGAAAAGATTATTTTCGAGTGCGACGCGCAGGAACTGACGGCCAATGCGGCCAAATCCATATAAAGCCATATTTGCCATAATTGTTATTTTTAAGATAAGTAACTAAGGTAGCGACTTATTACCATGAGAAGTGTCCAATGGATGATGCCGGAACAAAGTAGAAAATACACAACAGAGACACTTTGTATACCACCCTCACTTTCCATTGCCGCTAAGCTATGTCATCATTTTACAGGCAAATACCTGAATTAATCTGGTACGGACTTATAGTGAAATTTGTTTCCGCGTGGTCGCAATAAAAAAATCTGTCTCCACATCTGAAACATTTTCCATGACTGCAGAAGTAAAATCGGTCTTAATGATAACCGGTGAAACTTTTAATCAAAATACGATTTACATTACACACCTTATTTGATTTTAAACATACCAACGCTATCAATGAAACAAATTTTAATAATAATCGCTCTCAGCACTTGTTGCATTAATCTGGTTGCACAGAATACATATTCAAAAGAAATCCAATCGCAGATAGATAGCGTTGAAAATAATCTTTCGGGCCGGATTTTAATTGATGGCAAGCCATATGATATTCTAAGCAGGATGGCGCATCATAAAGTGAAAGGCGTGAGTATCGCAGTTGTGAAAAATTATAAGATTATCTGGGCCAAAGGTTATGGCTGGGCAGATGAAAGTGAAAAACGACCTGTGACACCCGCTACTTTATTTGAGCCGGGTTCTATCAGCAAATCCTTAAATGCAGTTGGTGTTTTAAAGCTGGTTCAGGATAATAAGCTTAGTCTTGACGCTGACATTAATGAATATCTCAAATCATGGAAGTTTCCGTATGACAGTGTTGCGAAAGGGAAAAAAATCACCCTGGCGAATCTGCTGAGCCATACTGCTGGCTTATCTGTACATGGATTCCCCGGGTATGACAGACTTGCAAAGATTCCCACATTACCTGAAGTTCTGGATGGCCGGCCACCGGCAAATACTGCTGCAGTCCGATCTGTTTTTGAACCCGGATTGCGATTTCAATATTCCGGGGGCGGAACTACCATCAGTCAGCTCATTGTGCAGGATGTTAGCGGGCAGCCATACGATCAGTTCATGTATAAAACTGTGTTGAAACCCATTGGCATGGTGAATAGTTTCTATTCACAACCGCCACATAAAGACCAGAAAAATCTGGCGACAGGCTATGATCAGAACGGGGCTGAGATCGAACATAAATTTCATGTATATCCTGAACAGGCCGCCGCAGGTTTATGGATGACACCATCAGATCTGAGCAATTATTTTATCGAAATACAAAATGCTTTACAGGGAAAATCAGCGAAAGTGCTGAACGAAAAAATGGTAAAATTATACGTCACACCCTATGTAGATCAATCAGCCGCGCTCGGTGTTTTTATAGACAACAGGAATGGAATTCGGTATTTTTCACACAGCGCCGGTAATGAAGGCTTCAGGGGATTATTTATGGCCAGTATGGAAGGAGGTAATGGTGTCGCAATATTTGTAAACTCTGATAATGGCAATATCATTGGTGAATTGCTGAACAGCGTGACAACGGTATATAACTGGCCGGGGTTCCAGAAGCCGAAAACGGTATACACCAAAAAAATTCCGGATGAACTCGCAAAAAAATATATCGGAACCTATATCTACGACGGAGCAATTGCTGATGTCACGATGAAACCAGATGGTTTGTATTACTGGGCTGAAGGTACAGATGCAAAAATGTTTTTTACCTCTGATAGTAGTTTTATAAATGTAGAATTTCAGGCCGAAAAAACATTTACAACTGATGCCGCCGGAAATGTTACCGGGTATAAAAGAAAAGTAAATGAAAAAGAATATCCACCTGCACGCAGAATTACTTCCGCAGATGCAGATACTTTGAAAGCCGAAAACGGACAACTGAATTCTTTCGGGTGGCGCCTGCTTCAGGAGAAAAGATATGAGGAAGCCAGCGCTTATTTGCAACGCGCAATGGCGACTCAACCCGATGATCTTTCAATAAAAGGAAATCTCGCACATGTTTATCTGTTCCAGAATCAGTTTGACAAATCACTTGAATTGTATAAGGAATACCTGGCGCAGAAGACTGATAATTCCGCAGCATTGAAAAATATGATCATCCAGGATTTTGAATATTTCAGAAAAAATGGATTTGATAAAAGCCTGATGGACAGAATGGCCGCTGCGCTGAAATTATAGATAAATTTCAGAGAGGAAACCTTCGGCAAGACCGGTCAGGGTATTGATATGATAGCGATTTTCTTTTGTCTGTAAATTTGATAGTTACCGGATGAGGTCCGTTCATGCCTTCATCCCTTTCCATTACCGCTAAGCCAATTTCAATGCCTGAATTTGAGCGCCGGTATTAATTTGCGCCATGCTTTTTTTGACGAGGATAATACTAATATTTTCTATACTGACTTTCTTTTCGGAATTCAGCCTGGCGGGATCCTTACCGGATACATTCTCGATCTCGATAACCGTAATGAATAATCAGGAACAACCACTTCAATCTGCAGTGGTAACCTTATACCAGGCAAATGATCATGCGATCGTAAAAACAGAATTGACCGATACCAGGGGGATCGCATTTCTAACAAGATTGCTTGCCGGCCAATACTATTGTGAAGTCAGCTTTATTGGTCATATCACGGACACAACACCGGTATTTACAGTTGGCGGTGATTCATCTTCTCAATTCAAAATCCGCTTACATCCACAAACTGATAATCTACAGGAAATAGTGGTGCGCGCCACGAAACCCTTTGTTCAATTTGAAAAAGGGAAAGTTATTGTGAACCCTGATGCATCCCCCAGCAATGCGGGAACAAGCCTGATGGAACTTCTCGAAAAAATGCCGGGTGTAACTATTGATCAGAATGGAACGATCAGCTTAAAGGCAAAATCGAATGTATTGATAATGGTAGATGGAAAACCAACATATCTTTCAGGTACTGATCTGGCCAATTTACTCAGCAGCATGAGCTCTTCTCAGGTAGATCAGGTGGAGCTGATTACTAACCCTCCTGCCAGGTATGATGCAAGCGGCAATGCTGGTGTTATCAATATCAAAACAAAACGAAACAGGCAACGGGGATTCAATGGCAACTTTAATATAAGTTATGGCCAGGGTCGTTATCCAAAAACAAACAACAGCTTTTCATTCAACTACCGGGATCGGAAGTTCAACACCTGGCTGAATTATAGTGTCAACTACAACGAATACTATAATGACCTTTATGCACTTCGAACCTATTACAATGATGCAGGAAAACCTATTGCCAAACTGGATCAACCCACTTATTTCGGCGGACATCTTTTAAATAACACAGTTCGTACGGGAGTTGATTTTTTTGCCAGCACCAAAACCACACTGAGCTTAATTATGATGGGCACATGGACCGCACGTAAAAGCGAAAATAAAGCACTGGCTTCCTGGCTGGGCGAGGGAGACAGAATCGATTCCAGTCTCACCACAACCAGCACCTCAGACTACAAATTGAAAAATGGAGGTCTTACCTTAAGCTTCCGGCATAACTTCTCAGCAAAACAGGAACTTTCGGTTGATTTGGATGGATTGACATACGATATTCGAAACAACCAGACTTTCGTCAATACCTATATTACTTCAGGCGGCCGCAATGATGCCTCACTCGGAGATATACCCAGCACGCTTAAAATATTAACAGGAAAAACAGACTATTCACATCAACTTAACAGCGGGGCTAAGGTAGAGGCTGGAATCAAAATATCTCATATTGAAACCGATAACAAAGCGATATATCAATACAACGATGGATCAGGATGGCAACCCGATTTTGGAAAGACCAATCAGTTTTTGTACACCGAAAATATCCAGGCTTTGTATGCCAGTATCGACAATCGTTGGAAGAAGTTTTCTTTCCAGGCCGGCCTGCGTTATGAGAATACCGGATATGATGCACATCAGTTAGGAAATCCTTTACGAAAAGATTCCTCTTTTTCCCGTCAATACGATGGTTTATTTCCATCGGGCAATCTCACCTGGCAGTCAGATTCCATGAATAGTTTCACTATAACCGCAGGACGGCGCATAGATCGCCCTGCATTTCAAAGACTCAACCCTTTTGTTTTTATTATAAACAAATACACCTACGAAACAGGCAATCCTTATTTCAAACCACAATACAGCTGGAACCTGGAGCTTAGTCATCAATTTAAAAATGCACTCACAACAACCTTGTCCTATAGCATCATTAAAGACTATTTCTCACAACTTTTTTTAACAGATAGCAGCGGAATTCTGTATTATTCTCAAGGTAATGTTGGAAAGGTTCATATAGCGGGGCTATCGGTAAGTGCAAGTCTGAAGCTATTCAGTTGGTGGAGCCTCAGCGGTCAGGCACTGCTCAATTATAAACATCTGAATGGATACGTGTGGAACGATTTTCAATCGGATATCTGGCAATTTAATATCAGCGCCAATAATCAATTTGTTATCGGAGAAAATTATACTGCAGAACTCTCAGGTTTTTTTACCGGACCTGCCCGTAATGATCTGCAGGAATCGTTGCTTCCTACAGGTCAGCTAAATATTGGAGTGGCACGCACAGTCCTAAAGAAAAAAGGAACGCTCAAATTAAGTATACGCGATCTCCTGCATACCCAAACCATGTCTGGCAATACTACATTCCAGCATGCACATGAATATTTTATGATCAGGCGCGATTCGCGCGTGATCACACTTGCATTTAGCTATCGTTTCGGAAAGCCGCTGAAGGCAGTGAAGCGCGGTAACGGAGCTGAGGATGAAATGCAACGCGCGAATCAATAACGCGGATTCAGTAAGCCGGTACAGTGAGTCACAGCGGCCAATATCATCGCCCTTCAGCTTTTTTGCATCACTTTTTTTGAGAAAATCAGCAAGCTCCTTTTCTTAGGTTATTCTTCCTGCACAATTACACAGCTGGAAACATGTAAAGTACATCCCGCATTCACATTAAAAAAATATTACCAATTTACTTCGCAAAAATAAAAAGCGCTTCTGCTGTAACAAAAGCGCTTGCAAATTTTTACCGGAAATAATTACTCAGGGCAGGTGAGGCCATCCACTACGCTCTGGTAAGCATTTTTTTCTTCAGCGCTTAGTCCGCCGAAGCAATCACTGTTAAAATAGCTCTGTAAAGCGGCTTTGTAACTTTTGCAATTTGCAGAAGACTGATTTTGTACATATGCAGATGCAGCATCTGAAACTGTTTTTGCAGTGGATGTACAATCTTCCGTTTTTTCTTTTTTACAACTTGTAACAGATCCGAGCATAATAGCCATAACAATTAGAGGCATGAAGCGTTTTTTCATAGCGTTAAAATTTCTGAAGGTTATTTTGAAGTTAAACGTATATCATTGCTTGTATATTGCAGGAGTGGCCTATTCTAATCTGTTTCTTAATTGAGTTTGCAGAAGTTATGTATGGTTTTGAGTCAGAACAAATGATGATGATTTAAAATATAAGGCTAGACGTAGGCTGATTGGTGCAGTTTTTAAATAGACATTGCAGGAATTAACTTTTTAATAATGCAGTCTTCTCTGATTTTAAAGAGTTCATATTTTAACGAGGCAAATGAATCAAATCAAACTAATGTCATGTCAATTTGATAATGTCTGTTAGATTTTGTAAATTGCCATCAAACATCTTAAGATGGTACATTATAAAGTTACTCTGACATCCCTTGAAAGGGAGCAGCTTAAGGCTATGATGAGTAAGGGCAAACATAGTTCTCAGCAGTTCCGGAATGCTTGTATTTTGCTCAATTGCGATGTAGGTAAATTTGGTCAGCCTTTTTCAAATGAACAGATTGCTCAGCTATTGCAAATTACTTCTAAGACTGTTGAGCGGGTCAAGCAACGATTTATTGAAGAGGGTTTTGAAGCCTGTATTGAAAGGAAGGCTTATCCGGAAGTGAAGGAGCTCAAGACCGATGGGGACTTTGAAGCACATTTAATATCCTTGAGTTGCAGTAAAGCCCCAGCGGGAAGAAGCCGATGGTCCCTTCGGTTACTGGCAGATAAAATGGTAGAATTGCAATTTGCTGAAAGTGTCTCTCACGAAACAATTCGTCAGGTTCTAAAAAAAACGAAATTAAACCGTGGAAAGTCAAAGGCTGGATAATACCTCCATTACAAAATGGCGATTTTGTAGCGCATATGGAAATGGTGCTTGATGTCTATAAAACGAGGTACAACAAAGACTTTCCGGTGATATGTATGGTGAATCCCCTAAGCAGCTGATAAAAGAAACCCGGGTGCCGATAGAACAGAAAAAAGGCAGTGAAAGGAAGATAGATTATGAGTACGAGCGATGTGGAGTGGCGAATATTTTTATGGCCAATGAACCGCTGACAGGAAAAAGATATGTAAAGGTGACTGAAGTAAAAAAGAAAACAGATTGGGCGGTATTTATCAAGGAAATTGCAGATGAACATTACCCTTCGGTGAAAAAAATCAGATTGGTCATGGATAACTATGGAACCCACAAGCCAGCTGCTTTATATGAGACATTTTCTCCGCAGGAAGCAAAGAGGATATGGGACAGGTTTGAATTTATATATACACCTAAACATGGAAGCTGGCTAAATATGGCAGAAATAGAGTTACATGTGCTGATGTCCCAGTGTTTGAACCGTCGAATTTCAAAAATTGTAGATATGAAACAAGAAGTGAAAGCCTGGCAACAAGACCGAAATAACAAAGAAGCTAAAATTAATTGGCAGTTCACCAATAATAAAGCAAGAGTAAAACTAAAAAAACTCTATCCGACAATATTAACTTGACCTGACACTAATATAATATAAGGTTATTTTTTTACTGGATACTAAAAGCTTGCTTAAGAAGGCATCTAGTGTTCAGAACTGTCAACAAAAGTTTTTGTTCAGAAATTATAAGTAATGCCTCCATCGAAATAGTAGTTACCATCAGGATGAACCAAATCAAGCCCACAGGCAAAGTCCAGTTGTAATCTTTTATTGAGCAGCTGTGTTATACCGATGTCCGTAACATAATTAATATCAGCGCCAGGATTTTGATAGAGATAAAGTTCCACAAATAATGCTGTTTTTTTGGAAACGGCATAAGAAAAGCCAACAAGCAGATTTAATGTGGCGCCTGCTTTAATATCTATCCAGTTTGACCCGAAATTATAATAAAAACTACTGCCGTTTTTAAAATCGTTACTAAGGCAAAGTTCAATTCCCAAACCAGAGGACTTTTGCACAGTACCAAATGCAGCAGGATAATATTCAACAATCAGGGCCGTTTTGGGAATTAATTTTTTTTGATTGAATAACAGTGTTTTTAACCCGATAGAGGGAGGTACTGCACCATAAATATTTTTTATATGATCATACTGCAGTGCAATGTCTAGTCTTGCTTCGAAACGACTACTGATTCCGTATTTTAATGTGCTTTGTGATAATTGATAAATGCCATAGTGGTTATATTTTGAGATATCAAAGCCTGTTGCAATCTGCCAGCCATTTTTATCGATCAGATCCGGGGCATCTGATATCCCAGGCCTGTCTGAAGCAAATTTTTTATCCTGACTAAAAAGAACATGAGTCAATAATATACCGAGACATATCAAATAATATTTCATGTGCATCCGATTCTCTTATGCGTGTATATAACCAGAATAAAAATGGAAAGACCCGGTTCAGAATAGCTCCGGCCTTGTAAAGTTATGTCGGATATCAAAACAGTTCGTGTATTCTGGGCTGAAAGAAGATTAAAATTACGGGATGCTTAGATTGCGATATTACCAATTATTTCGGTCGGTAACACCCGGGCACCCGTAAACGCTTTTACAAAGGAGAAAACAAAATTGTTCACCAGCAGATTTAAACTGTTTCTGGGCCCGGATAAAAGCTATTAACTTTTCTCCAGCACCCGCAATAATAGGGGTACAATTTTCCTGGTAGTTCAGACATCGGAAAATGTCGGAAATGAGATTTTCTCATACGCTGTATTGGAGGGAAGTGGAAGGCTTTGCCGTTAAAAGTAATGCTGTACCCAACCAGTACAAAAGGATAAACTGGGCACCAGGAATAAAAAAAAGGAATAAAATTTCAAGGCCTTTGGGAAATTTAAAATCTGTTGCAAAACAGGCAACACAGCTGACGATCCCACATACCGCAATAAAAGATAGCCCGTAAAGCGCTCCGGCTTTGATCAGTCGTTGTTGAAAAAGCAAAGCCGCAATCCAGACGACAAGAGAATATTGAAAGAATCGCCCGATGGTACCAAATCCTATGGAGGTTTTATCGTCATAATGTTTGTCGAAATCCGCCGCACTATTACCTTGTTTTATCCATTCAGCCATGGCTTCCGGAAAAAGATAATGGTGCCTGAATTCCCACACAAGTTCGATTAAAGCAAAAATAAAAAACACGACGATCCATCTATTCCATTTTGTTAATGAAGGCAGGAAATGCACCATTATAAAAGCGAATGCGGTAACGAACAGGATCATTCCGGTGGTTAACGCCAGATACCTGAAATGTTCTCTTTCCGGATGTTCGAGTAAATTGATACTGAGATCAGGGGCCGATGCAAGACCAAATACGCTTGCCATTACCGTACCGCAGAAAAAAAGCAGATAGACAGCGATCTGTATTGGCTTCGGCAATGATTTGTCTGAGATAAGCCATACCAGCAGAAAGGATAAAATTCCATACACGAAACTCAGTGCTATATAGGTTCCAAAAGAGTTGTCATTAAAATAGGGAGAATACCCGGAAAGAAAACCTGCTCCCAGAAAAGGCAGTGGCACCAGCAATATCGGCGCTAAGATCTTTACAATTTTTGTTCTCATAATTTATCCGGTTTTTGTAAATGAAAGTTCGTACTCACTGCGTTTCATTCGGATTTACTGCTGGTGAACGACGGGAATTCCGAGGGATGTCAGGGGATGATTGAGTAGAGTATACGGCAAGAGGGATTTTTACCATTCCCTCAGAAAAGCTACTGTTTACCATTTTCATTAGGCGAATAAGAAGGCAAACTCTAATTTCAATACAAGGTCAATGCATTCACTGTTTCACAGATTTATTTCAGTAATTATAACAACGTTATTCCTGTGCCCGGCATCGGCACAGGATACAATTGTATTGAATAAACAGCCGCAATGGATCACAGGAATGCCCATCTTCAATAATTGTAGTTTTTATGAAGACCTTAGTGACGATCCTTTAAGCTTTGAAGAAATAAAAAGGAAAACATTCGTTCCCTATTCCGAAGATCTGCGAACGGATAAGCCATCGCTACGGCCGCAGCTGATACAATGGCTGCGATTCAGCATTCGCAATAATTCGCTGGTTGATACCATCAGGTTAGATCTCAATCCGGGCCGCCATTATTTCACTGGTCTTCATGATGAAACCGGATTACTTGCCTTCGGTGGTTCATCTGAGGGGCAGGTTGCAGCAATTGACAGGACTGGATTTACGTTTTCTGCTTCGCCAGAACATAGCAGTACATTCTGGCTGCAAACCCGTGAACGGCAAAGCCATTTTGTTCCAAGATGGATCAGCCTCGAAACGCCATATACTTTTATCGAAGGTTATTTCAACGGAACATGGGATAGCCGCCTGCTTTTCCTGCTGATGTCCATGCTTACAGGTTGTTTATTCTTCATAACCGCGTTCGCCGCCTGGCAATATTTCCTTTACAGGGATAAAGCTTTCAAATGGTATATGGCTTATACGGTGTCCGCAGCAATAACAGGGCTTTTCTGGATTGACATACGTCACCAGTTCGGGATCTTTTCTTCTTTCTTTCTCGATTTGATCTTTTCTGTCTTTTTGTTTTTTATACCGGTCCTTTACACCCTGTTCATTGGCAAAATACTGAATCTCCCGCAGCAGTTCCGGAATGGATGGATAATTGTGCAATGCTTATTAGCAATAGCCTGTCTGCAGATGCTGATAGAATTCACCACCATACGAACTGGAAAATTTATTTTCAGCAACTACTACGCCTATTTTGTATCGATGATACCTGTAACAATACTGCATCTGGTATTACTGGTGCTTGCAGCCATGAGTAATGAAAAAGTAAAGTGGTTTATGTTTGGCGGCTTAATTAGTATGCTGCTGCTGTGGTGTATACCACTGATGCTGTCATCATATATCACATTCAAATCCGGACTGTGGCACTACGTACTGACCTTTATTCCATTCTATTTTTTACTTGGTCTTACCATCGAAGCTATTTGTTTTGTTTTTGCCTTGTCCTACAGAAGTAAGCTCATCCTCACTGAAAAAAATAATCTGCAAAGACAATATGGGGTTGAATTGCAGCTGGCGCTGGATAATCGCACTGCTGAGTTGAATACCCGTAATAAAGTGATAGAAACGCAGAAAATACAACAGATCGAAACTGCATTTGGCAAAAAGATGGCCGAAATGGAAATGTCTGCATTGCGTGCTCAGATGAATCCGCATTTCATTTTCAACTGTCTGAATTCCATAAAACTTTACACGCTTGAAAAAGACTCGCATACTGCATCCGAATACCTCAGTTTGTTTTCGCAATTGATAAGGCTGGTACTGGAAAATTCCCGGTCCGAGAAAATAACCCTCCAAAAGGAACTGGAAACAGTGGAGTTGTATATAAAACTGGAGGCAATGCGGTTCAAACATAAGGTTGAATATGCCATTCGGGTTTCACCAAAAATAGACCTTCAGTATACAGAGCTGCCTCCACTCCTCATTCAGCCCTATGTTGAAAATGCCATATGGCATGGCCTGATGCATAAGAAGGAGGGCGGATGCATAGATATTGAGCTGAATCTGCTGGATGAAGATGTATTGCAAATAACGATTACCGATAATGGAATAGGAAGAGAGCAGTCGGTCTTGTACAAAAGTAAGTCGGCCACAAAGCAAAAATCATTCGGATTAAGAATGACATCTGAGCGTATTGATATTATCAACCAGATATATGGTATTAACACTGACATAAAAGTGCTAGACCTGAAAGACGGGTCAAACAATGCCTGTGGCACAAAAGTAATTATCAAAATTCCCGTGTAATAAATGTTGAATGCGATTATTATAGACGATGAGCCGGATTGCGTAAAGTTGCTGGCTTTACAACTAAAAATGTATTGCCCGCAGGTTCGCGTAGAAGCGATGTGTACTTCAAGTGAAGAGGCATTGACGCAAATAAAAACATTGCAACCCGGGATTGTTTTCTTAGATATAGAAATGCCGGTAATGAATGGGTTCCAATTGTTAGAACGATTAGGTGATGTAAATTTTAACCTCGTTTTTGTAACGGCATACGACCAGTTTGCTGTAAGAGCATTTCGTTTCAATGCGTTGGATTATTTGTTAAAACCCATTGATGGAAAGGAACTTCAGGCTGCAGTTCAAAAAGCCGAACAACGCAACTGGCCGGTAAAACAACAGCTTACGATGCTAAAACAACAGATAAGTGCATCCGGCAAAAACTATCCCGACAAGATTGCCCTGCCCTTTCAGAATGGGGTAACGTTTATCGATATCAAAACCATTGTGTTTTGTGAATCGGATAATAATTATACGAGATTTCACACAACAGATGGGCAGCAGTTCGTGGTGGCGAAAACAATGGGTGATATTCAAACGATACTCGAAGAGGCTGGCTTTTTGCGTGTACACCGGCAGTACCTGATCAACCTGGATCATGTAAAAAAATATGTAAGAAGCGAAGGAAACTACCTGGTGCTATCAAACGGACGAATTGTGCCTGTGGCGAGGAATCAGAAGGACAAGCTGATGGAGAGGTTTGGGTGGTTGTGAAAAGTACGAAGGGCGAATTACGAAGTACGAAGTAGGTAAAAGTTAGAAGCCTGTCAACCGGCAAGGCAGGTTGAAGGTTTAAAGTAAAAAGAAAAAAACCATCAGCTCCCGGCTTTCGGCTTATGAAAAATTATTCAGCTCATAATAAACGGATATTGTTTTGGTGCGACCACAAGCGTTGATACTCCCCACCGGTATCAGTGGGGCCGAATAACTGTAACACCGGTTTGCCTGAAATTGTTGAGATCGGTAAGCGCCCCGCAACTTTCTTCCAGGGTAATAATTCTGCCGAGTAATCTTTCAGGATGCATTTTCCCGGCGCTGATCCATTCCATCATCGTGGAATACTGATGAGCCTGCATACCATGGCTTCCGATTATTTGAAGCTCCTTAGAAATTACATCGCTCATCGGTATCGGTGGATTAGCTTCAGCTCCTGCCATCAGGCCCAACTGTACATGCTTGCCTTGTTTACGCAAACAACGTATGGAATTGTTGCAGGTTTCCCAACTACCCAAAGCATCCACTGAAACATGGGCGCCGCCTTTTGTAAGTTGAATAACGGCCTCGGGTACCTGATTTACTTCACGGGAATTGATCGTATAGGCTGCACCAATTGTTTTTGCAAATTCCAGTTTATCATTATCTATGTCAATAGCGATAGGTACCGCCCCTACTGCGGTGGCGATCATGATCGCAGATACTCCAACGCCGCCACAACCGTAAATGGCAATAAAATCGCCAGCCTTTAAACCTCCCTGTGCGGTTAGCCCCCGCCACGCGGTAATGAAGCGGCAACCAAGTAAGGCTGCTGTTACAAAATCCATATTGTCTGGTAAGCTTACGAGATTGTTATCTGCATATGGGATGCGGACAAATTCCGCAAAAGATCCCCAACCTGTAAAGCCCGGCTGATAATACCGGTCACAAATCTGTTGTTGACCCTGCGTACATTGAGCGCAGCTGCCGCAACCAATGCAGAAAGGAACGGTAACCCTTGCGTCTTTTTTCCACCGTTTGATGTCACGGCCTGTTGCTACAATTGTTCCAGCCAGTTCATGCCCCGGTACATGTGGCAAATGAATATCTGAATCATGTCCCTGCCAACCGTGCCAGTCGCTACGGCAAAGGCCGGTTGCTTTTACCTGAATGATCACTTCATTTTCAGCAGGAGTAGGGTCCGGCAATTTGGTAATAGTGATGGGGCCTTTAAAAGATTCGTAGAAAGCTGCTTTCATGCAGGGATTTTATTCTTTAAAAGTAGGAAGTCCGAATTACGAAATACGAAGTAAGTGAAAGTTTAAAAAGCTGGCTACTGGCTCAAAGCTTGGAGTTTCTGGCCAAAAAGAAATCCCGCTGATGCTTTTGCTTCAGCGGGCTTGTAGCCCCGACAGGAATCCCCGCCTGAATGACGCAGTCGGGCATGCCCGTCACACTGAATTGAAAGTGAACCAAAAAAGACTTTTCAGATTATCGCACTTTATTTAGTTTTTAGCAAATGATGGTTGAATGATGTAAAAACACGTTCAATCAAGTCGTGAGAAATACAAGATCTTGTAAGATGCCTTTTAAAATGAGTATAAAAACTTTTTTATACGATAGTAAAAGCTACCGTGGATCGCCTATTCCGTTCGTAATGACTTCACCGGGTTTGCGAGTGCTGCTTTAACAGACTGGAAACTTACCGTTAACAATGTTATCGTCAACGCACCGCTACCTGCGGCAATGAATATCCACCAGGACAGATTTGTTCTGTACTGGTAATCCTGCAACCAGCCAGCCATAAAATAATAAGCAACCGGAGCTGCAATTAAAAAAGAAATAAAAACCGGCATTACAAACTCCTTTGATAAAAGTCTCCACACATTAAAGACAGAAGCACCCAAAACTTTTCTTATTCCGATTTCTTTTGTTCGCTGCTCAGCTATATAGGATGCAAGACCAAACAAACCGAGGCAGGAAATAAAAACTGCAAGTAGTCCTGAGAATGTTGCCAGATTTGCAACATATTCTTCAGCAGCAAATTTCATTGCATACTCTTCGTCTGCAAACTTGTATTCAAACGGAACTGCCGGCACCACCTTTTTAAAGGCCTCCTCTATTGCAGGTAGTGCCTTGCTCAACGCTATTCCAGGCTTTACCCGTATGTTTAAACAACTGACCCCTCCATTCAATGCTTTTATAAAAAACAGAGTGGGTTCTACCGGTTTGTAGGGGGATTCCATTACAGCATCCCTGATAACTCCCAGTATAGTATACGTGTAAAGTTGGTCCTGATTTTTCCAGGTAATAATTTCTCCTACAGGGTTCTTTAATTCCATGAAATGTGCGGCTGCTTCATTGATAACAACTCCGAAAGAATCGCTGATATTAGCTGCTGAAAAATCACGACCACCCACAAACTGCCAGCCAATGGTTTGTCCGTGTTCATGTGTAACGGGGAGCGTGCCGAAACTCTCCATATTATCAGGATCTTTTCCTTTCCACCCGAAGCCACTGTTACCAGATACAACTTCGGTAGCCATACCTCTTGACTCTGAAACACCAGCAACAACTCCTGTTTTAAAAAATTCGGAGCGGAAAAGCTGGTATTTGCCTTCAAAATCTTCTGATCGCATATCAACCATAATCAACCCTTCCCTATCATAGCCGACGGGACGGCTTTTGGCATGCTGCAACTGACGATAAATAACCAGTGTACAAATGATAAGCGCAATTGAAAAAGTAAATTGCAGTACAACCAGCATCTTTCTGGGAACTGCAGCAAATCTTCCTACTCTGAAAGTTCCTTTCAACACTTTTATAGGCCGGAATGAAGAAAGATAAAAAGCCGGATAACTTCCCGCGATTAAGCCCGTGATTACAATAAATCCGGTGCAACTAAACCAGAAATAAATATTCGACCAAGGTACAATGATATTTTTCCCGGTTAGCCCGTTAAACATTGGCAGTGTTATGACAGCCAGCAGGCAAGCCAGCATAAAAGATAAAATAACGACGATAAATGACTCAGCGAAAAACTGTGCTATCAATTGACTGCGGCGGGATCCGATTGTTTTACGTATTCCTACCTCCTTTGCACGTTTTTCAGAACGGGCCGTACTGAGGTTCATGAAATTAATACAGGCCAGCAGCAGCACAAATAAACCCGTTATAGTTACTATGCGAAGCATCCTCATCGGTTTTGGGTCTGTTATCGCTTTTCTGTCGATAGGACTGAGGTGCCAATCCTTCATCGGATGAATAAATACTTTCGGATTTCTCGCGGTTTGCTCTGCATAATTTTCCAGGCCTTTTATATGTTTTATTTCCGCGTCCGCAATAGTCCCGTCTGCTGTGTGGAAACTTACTCCAGGTTTTAATTCACAATAAATGCGAAGGAAATGATTCATCCAGTTAGTTGCTGCCCTCTCCAGAATCCAGTCGTTTTCACGTACCCAGAGATCCCACGGAGAGAAAAATTGTATATAATTGAATTCGGTGTTTAAGGGAAGGTCTTCATAGACACCCGTTACTTTGACCGCTGTTTTATTATTGATTGTTACGGTACGGCCTCTCGGGTCGGCTTCAGCAAATAAAGCCCTGGCACTGCTTTCAGAAAGCATAATTGAATGGAGATCACTTAAACCCGCCCGGCTTCCTTTCAGCATCTTCAGCGATAACATTTCCGGCCCATCTGGATCTATAAAATTTCCTTTTCTTGATAATTTTTTTTCTCCTGCTGTGAGTATATAATCCTGGGTCCATGAAGAACGAACGATGTGTTTAAACACGGAATCATAACCAGACTGAAGTTCTGTTGCCAGCGGAAAAGGAAGTGATGAACTGATAAAAGGTCCATCCCTGGAATCCGTTCCTTTTAGTAACACCCGGCCAATACGGGCATAGTTCGCATGAAATGTATTAAATCTGGTTTCATCATATACCCAAAAACCAATAAGCAATGCTACTGCAATTCCTACTGTAAGCCCTCCGATATTAATTATCGAAGAAACCGTGTTCCATTTCAGATTTCTGAATGCGATTTTGAGGTTGTTTTTCATCATGGCATTTACATTATGAGGTAGACTCTTTTTAAAACTGATGCGACGAATAAGCGACGGTCTCAGTAAAGAAAATATGTCAACTATCAAGCGGCGTTCCGCCCGACTCTTTTTTCCGGAGCTACGTAAATGAAAATATTGCTCCAGCAGATCCCCCTCGATATGATCACGGATACGCGGGTCAACAAAATGCCTGAACAAAAAAAGCAGCAGCTGTCCGAACCAGGAAACATTTTTCATTTCCACTGTTTTAAGCTTTTCCAACATTCCATAGGTTTCCGGGCAAAGCTTTCCATAATTCTTCACGGGAAGCCCGGGTGTATTCCCACGCTTTTTTTCCCAGTGCTGTAATTTCAAAATATCGCCGTGGCCTTCCTGCACGTTCCATTGTCTGTTCTCCGGCGAAAGATTTTGCATATCCTTTTTCTTCAAGTCTTAGAAGAGCCGTATGCAAAGCGCCCATACTAACAGTCCGGGACAAGCGTTTTTCGATTTCCAGCTTAATCGCGAATCCATAAGCTTCCCCTTGCAGAATTCCTATGACCAGCAAAACAACTTCCTCAAATTCCCCGAGTTGAAATTTCTTCATCTGAAATAATTATATCTAAATGTAGGAAAATTATTGAAAAAAAATTGATCATAAAATGAGCTTTACATTATTTAAGGATTTAACAGGTCATTCATCGTTGTAAACCAAGCTTTTCTGCACTCTGGCGGATAATATTTTTGTAAACTACTTTGCCGGCATCCGGTATAAAAGAAATATCGATCCATTTTTCCATTTCATTAATTAATCCGGTCAGTTTGTGTAATGAATTCTGAGCTGCACGTTCCGCCATTCCCAGGGTTTTTGCCATAGCCATGAAATCAGCTTTCTTCAATTTTCTTTTTTTTGCGTTTATTGTCAGTGCCATTTCTTCCTGATCTTCAGGCATGGCTACTTTCGTACTCACCAGATCATAAGCCGGTGATAAAATAATCTCCTTCTCCTGATTGGTTAGTAATGCAAAGTTTTTCAAATGCATATCAGCATTGCCGGTCAGGAAACAGAGTAACGACAATTCAAAAAATGTGACCACATCCAACCCGGGGCGCGATGAATATTTTAGTATATGCTTACCCACCTTTTCCATCGAGCTTCTGTATTTGTCTTCGGTGAGCTTTTCCGTTAGCTGGCACATATCTTCCTGGGCAAGCTTTTCTTTTTCAAGCCGGTCAAACCTTTTGGTTAGATATGCTAATTCGCCTGATTTCAACCGGATAAGGCTATGCATAGCAGTTGGGATTCCTGCTAATTCTGATATATGCATAGTGAGGTCTTCATTTTCCGGGAGATGTGGGAAAGTCGCGGTCGGTGGCTTCAGAATATAATTACCCCATAACCCTACGATGGTAAATTTTGATGTTTTAGGATCATTTGTATTTTTTTCAATTTCAAGTGAGAGCTTGGGCTGCACTCCTGTTACTGCAATGCTTTTTATTACGATTTGCTGTGCAAGTTCCTGCATCTGGTCGTTATCATAATCTAAAACCGGAGGTACAGGAGTTCCAAAAAAATGCCGGCTGCACTTTTCATGAAAGTCAGGTTCAGTATTTTCAAGATACTGGTAGCAATACAAACATCTATGTTGTTTCATATCTACTCATACTCTTTTCCTTCTTCTCCTTCAATGCTTACGGCTCCTATGCAATCTTTACATGCTACCAGCAGCAAACCCATACGATCCCGGTTATCCAGTTTCCAGTTTTTTAAAGTAATATCCAATAACCATCCTTCCGGTATCAATCCATCAAAAAAGGGTATAATGGTTTTACTTATGTATGGCTGAACTCTGAGTGGGAGTGTCAAACTGATTGGCTCAGTCTCTTTTTTTTCGAGATATTCCTTTTCATATCTGAATCCATATCCATCTTCATCCTGCCAAACAATACCTGCTTTTATTCCCTTAAAAAATACATTTCCTTTTCTCATAGCTTCAACTATTTTCCACATTCTGAATTTCCGCGTTGTCAATGTTCTGTATCAGTGATTCATCTTTTGTTTCCCGGTACCGGTTAATATTGTCAGAGGAAATAAACTTCCAGGATTTAACCTGTTGCTCTTCCATTTTATAATCCATCAGTATACCTGCTATTGAAGTGCTGTTTTTCAGGTATACATTTACGTTACGGTTCATTTGCGTCATGATGATTTCCCATTGATCCTTTTTACGGGTAGTATCAATTGACACACGGTATCCGAATAAAGCCAGGACCTGATTAATTTTATCCATGCGAAGGGATTGTTTTCCCTGCTCCAGCTCCCGGATAAAGCGAAGTCCGACTCCTGCTTTCTGTGCAAGGTCCTCCTGCGTGAGCCGGTTTTTAGCCCGCATATACTTAACGAAATAGGAGACATGATTGCCTTGTTCCATTGTATACCCTTTCGGGTATAAATATACCAATTTTAACGTTACTATACCTTTTCAGGTATAAGGGTGGAGTAAACACCTTATTTATACCCGATCAGGTATAATACAGCATTAAAATACAGGAATTATACCTTTTCGGGTATAAACAAAAGATAAATTAGCAGGAGTTTTTAAACACTGGATTACAGATAGGAAGGAGCAAACTAAACTCAGGTTGTTTCAAAATTCATGTCGTGCCGAAAATCCCGATGCGAGAGACGAATCCTGGCTTCCGTTCATAATTTGTTTCAGAAACATTTCTTCTATAGCTTACAATCACCACCACTGAATGAACAAATTTTAATTAGTCTGACCTATACTTGTTCTTACAGAATACTTTATCAATTAAAATAATCGGGTATGAAAAAGAAAATAATAATCGGAGTCGTGTCTTTGGTTGTATTACTGGCAATTGGTTTTGTGTATCTCAACTACCGCAACAGGACTTTAAGTCCTACGGGACAAACAGAATTGAAAGT
>JAATGW010000517.1 GCA_015654495.1 Chitinophagales bacterium | reverse complement strand
TGGGCGCATATGAGCTTCAAGCTACTGATGTATGTTTGTTATTTTGCTGTGAGCACTATGTATAATCTCATCCGCGACCGTGAAGTGATTGATAAGATAAACAAGGAGAAAGAAACGGAAAATCTCAAAACCGAACTATCTCTTTTAAGATCTCAGGTGAGCCCGCACTTTATGTTTAACGTACTGAATAATATGGTGGCATTGGCAAGAAAAAAATCAGATCTGCTGGAACCCTCGCTGATCAAGCTTTCGCAGCTGATGCGGTATATGATCTACGAAGCTGATGAAGAAAAAGTACCACTTGATAAGGAGGTGGAATACCTGCAGAGTTATATTGATCTGCAGCAACAGCGGTTTGGGAAAAACGTACAGATAACCGTAACTGTTAATCCTTTTGATCAGTCTTATGAAATCGAACCCATGCTTCTGATACCTTTTGTTGAAAATGCATTTAAGCATGGAACCGGCATGATTATGAATGCCATGATTCAGATTGATCTGAAAGCCGAGGGCGGCATGTTACAGTTCAGCGTGAAAAATAAATACAATGCGGAAAGCGTGGAGATAAAAGATAAATCAAGTGGTATCGGCCTTGCAAATGTGAAACGGCGACTCAACCTGCTGTATGGCGATCAGCATTCTCTTGATATCCTGCCAAAAGACGGATATTTTACTATCTTACTTCAAATGAGACTGCACTGATGATCAAATGCATTGCCGTTGATGATGAACCTCTTGCACTTGAACTGCTGGAAGACAATATCAGCAAGGTTCCCTTCCTGGAATTAGTTGCCAGTTGCAGCAATGTTATGGAAGCAATGCAGGTGGTTGAAAAAAACCAGGTAGATCTTATTTTTCTGGATATTCAGATGCCCGGAATAACCGGTTTGCAATGGATCAGTTCTATGCGCGAAAAGCCGATGATCATTATGATTACTGCCTATGAAAAATTCGCGCTTGAAGGTTTTAACCAGGACGTGGTTGACTATGGTAAAACCGGTTCCGCTGGAAAGGTTTATAAAAGCCTGCCAGAAGGCAAAAGAACTGTATTCACTCAAAAATGCAGCTCTGAATAAATCAGCTCCCGCGGATTATCTTTTTGTTCCTTCCGATTATAGCATGCTTAAGGTAGTAATCAGCGATATCCGGTGGATTGAAGGATTGAAAGATTATATACGGATCTATTTATACAGCACTTCGAAACCTGTGGTAACCAGGTTTACGCTTAAAAATATTGAAGATCTACTGCCTTCTACTCAATTTCTCCGGATTCATAAATCCTATATCGTTGCAATTTCTGCCATAACAGCGATACGCAAGAACAGTGTTTTTCTCAATGATCTCGAACTGCCCGTCAGCGACAATTACCGCGATGCCCTCACTGCTATTACCGGGAAATCCTGATATTGAAATTATTCCAGGAGGAAGGCAAACCGGAAGCTTTAAGTCCGAAGCCAGGTTTTCATTATTAACCGAAAGGCTGTTGGCCCAAGGCCTATGTCATTGAGTTAAGCTTTCCGAAATGAATACACACCGGTAAGTCGGTAAGCCGGGAAAGAATACACGGGGGAAATTCTCGCGAGAAACAGAAAACAGAAACAGAGAAATAAAGCTTTAGGAACCGCGCTACAAACGCCGGCTGTTTCCTTTTGCCTTTTGCCTCCTGCCTCTTGCCTGATTTCATCGCAACATTTCCCCTGATCGTCTCAAATGCAGCTTCCGGGCATAAGTTGAAAGATATTTTTGTGCTGTTAAAGAAAAAGCAATGAAAAAAATATACTTCATCCTGATCGCGATTCTAACCGGACTTACTGCAGCAGCACAATTTCCAATGGGTGGCGGAGGAAAACCAGGCGCCAGCGTTCCGAAAATCGGGCATGTTTATGGGAAACTGATTGACAACAGTGGAAAAGCAATTCCTGAAGCATCCGTAATGCTGATGGGAACACAATTCGATACAGTCACAAAAAAGAATAAAGAGATCCTGTTAAAAGGACTCACAACCCGTGCAAATGGTGAATTCAGTTTCAGCGATCTTCCGATTATGGGAAAACTTAAACTTAAAATTTCCGCAACCGGGTATAAGGCAATTGATAAGGATGTTGCGTTTCAGTTTAAGCCGGCGGGTAATGATCCTTCAGCCGCTTTAAATGCTTTTGATAAAGACCTGGGAAATATTCAACTTGAAACTGAAGTAAAATCCATGGAAACGGTAGTAGTAACAGCTACTAAACCCTTAATCAAAATGGATATTGATAAGAAGGTTTTCAATGTT
>JAATGW010000746.1 GCA_015654495.1 Chitinophagales bacterium | reverse complement strand
TCCGGTTTTCCCGGAGAAGCTGCTAGAGCTTAATCCAGCGACTCTATCGCCCTCTGGTATCGCTCGTAATAAAGGAATTATTTTCCTTCCTGTACAGATTGAGCCAAAACCACATTGCTCATCAGCATCAACCCAGCAACAAGACCTTTTTAGCTTTTTGTCATTTGTGATAGTTAATTTTGTTAGACGTAATAGGAATCAAGATTGGTTACTCCTCCATTACCAGACTTACTTTTCTCACCTGCAATTGCATACGGTCTGGTACGAGATAAGCTCTGCTGAAAATCAGCTGGCCTTTTTCATGGGTTAGAAAATTCATAAATCCGGTTCCTAAACCTGCATAATTTTCTTTTAATACAAAATACAGGCCCCGCCTCAGAGGATATTTTTTCAAAGCAATATTGGCCTGGTACGGTTTCACATATGTCTCTTTATCACAATTCGAACACTCTAATGCCGCAATCCTCACTTTAGTCAGAAAACTCAGCTGCACAGAATCCTCTTTATTTCCAATCCAGCTTACACCTACGAAGCCGATAGAAGCCGGATCAGAAGAGACATAATCCAGCACGCCTTCGCTGCTGGTAGCCGCCTGCACTTTTGCAGAAAAAGGCTTGCCTCTTAAAACCGAATCCAGCATAAACCGAACCGTGCTTGTTGCCGTAATCCCATCCAGCACAGGTTTGTATTTATAACCACTGGTTCCATCAAGAATCGACTTTAAATCACCAACCGTAAAAACAGAATCTTTTGCTGCATTGTTTACTACAACAGCTATAGCATCAGACGCCATTTGGCCGAACTGGGGTTGAAATTCGAGGGTGTCTTTATAGAATTTAACTTCATCTTCACTCAGGCCACGCGTGATAATCACCATCCTGATACTGTCGTTTAACAGATCTTTTATGCAGTCAGCTTCTGGTTTGTAATGGGCAATAATGCCGGCCTTAGGATATTGCGAAAGAAATACTTTAATCTGCGAGTCAATGACCGGCTTGAAAGATTCGTCGGCACTGATATGAATAGTTCCGCTTGTTAAGGTGTCGTCAGCATAAATAGCTCGTGGCTTTTTACCGGATCCGGAACACCCTGTAAGTATAAAAACAATTCCTGTTAAAAACAATAGCTCCACCGGAATGAAGGTCCGGAAATGATATTTTCTTTTCATTTAGCCTGCCTGTTGTTTTGATTTGTATCCCCGCCAGATTCTGAATCCACCGTACAAGATGCAGGCTCCGCCAAAAATCGATGTGAGCAAAGGATCAAAGTCGAAATCAACACCCAGCTTCCTGTAGCCCAGGAAAAATATTCCTGCTACCGACCATAAAATGCCCATTCCAAAATCATAAAATGATCTCATGCGGCTTTGCTGACGATACTGTTTTTCCTCGAATTCCTTTCTGTCCATTGTTATTTTTCGCAGAG
The DNA here is from genome assembly GCA_015654495.1 of Chitinophagales bacterium. Classification (GTDB taxonomy): domain Bacteria; phylum Bacteroidota; class Bacteroidia; order Chitinophagales; family Chitinophagaceae; genus Pollutibacter. The sequence continues at coordinate 1,640 of JAATGW010000746.1, read as the reverse complement.
CTGCCAAGGTAGTAAAAACCTTATTTAAAACCTTATTTTAATCTTCTGTATTAGCCTGAAAATTACCCGTTTTATGAAATATCCTGCGGCTCTCCGCTTTTTGCCGCTTTCGGAATAACCTGCTTTTTCCTGCTTATCCTTTTCCGACGACCCGGGCGCTGCCGGCACAATCCCATATTAGTAAATTATAACATGAATTTCATCGGGTCATCCCGTTCCCCCACCGGAATTATCTCTTAAGCTTTTAAGGAAAACCATCTTCATTCCGGGGACTGTCTTCCACACTTAAAGAACCCCAGTGGAAGTCCTTAAGCCATAAGCCTGAAGCCATAAGCTTAATAATAGCCTCTTTGATATTGCATGAAGTGCGCCGATTGCCCCGGGTTGATACCGTAAGCTATGATGCATAGGTTATGCTTTTGCATAACAGGAACTGTTAACTCTTTATACCAAACCCACTAAATTTAAACGCCAATTAAGAACTTCAGGTTGGCTACATTTTTTGATTCCGGTATTTCGTCCCCGGTTTCCCCGCGCAGCACAGCGAGGACGTTATAACCTTTGACAAATAACCCGTGGCTTACATCTTTTGTCTCGTCTCCAGATTCCAGCCTCCAGCTTTCAGTTTCCCGACTCCCGACTCCAGACTCCAGACTCCAGACTCCAGACTAAAGTCTATCTTCGCCGGCTGAAAAAGCATCCAATGAAAATTCTGATGGTATGCCTGGGCAATATCTGCCGAAGTCCACTGGCAGAAGGGATATTGAGACATAAGATTGAAAGAGAAGGACTGAACTGGACCGTTGGCAGTGCCGGAACAAATGGTCTCCACGATGATGAACCACCACACAGGCTTTCTCAGAAAGTGGCCGGATTAAATGGAATCAGTATCTGCGATCAGCGATCGAGGCGATTTAAAGCTGATGATATTTTGATCTACGACAGGATCTTTGCCATGGCGGGAGATGTAATTGATGAAATGAAATGGATCGCAGGAAAAAAATATGATCCTTCAAAAGTTGACCTGCTGATGAACCTGATCCACCCCGGCAAAAACTATGATGTGCCGGACCCCTGGTATGGCGGCGAAGCCGGATACCATGAAGTGTATCGTATGATCGACCAGGCTTGCGAAAAACTTGTCGCTCATCAAAACGCAGGGGCGCAGAAGACCAGAACCTAAAACCTAATTGACCCGTTCTAATAAATGAAACCTTCTATTCCGCAGGGCACCCGTGATTTCCCGGCTGCTGTTGTTCGCAAAAGACAGTTTATTTTCAAAACAATCAGTACCGTATTTGAGCGGTATGGTTTTCATCCGCTGGAAACACCAGCAATGGAAAACCTTGAAACACTGATGGGTAAATACGGTGAAGAGGGCGACAGGCTGATTTTCAGGATCCTCAATAACGGACTGGATCACCCGAAAAAGCAGGAACAGGCCCGTGTTGATTTCGAAAAAGTACTGGAAGGAAAAAACACACCGGGGATAACTGAAAGGGCGCTTCGATATGATTTAACGATTCCTTTTGCGCGGTTTGTGGAGATGAACTCTGGACAGCTTAGCTACCCCATTCGCCGCTTCTCGATCCAGCCGGTATGGAGTGCGGAAAGCCCGCAGAAAGGCCGCTACCGTGAAT
>JAATGW010000211.1 GCA_015654495.1 Chitinophagales bacterium | reverse complement strand
TCAAAGTGTACTCGGGTACAATAAAATCAGGAATGGAATTGGTAAATGAAGAGAATGGCACGACTGAAAAAGTAAATCAGCTTTTTATAGTTGAAGGAAACAAAAGGACACCGGTTCATGAACTTGTTGCCGGCGATATCGGCGCTACGCTGAAGCTTAAACACACCCATGTAAATAATACCCTTCACACAAAAGGGAAAAATTATTCTTTGCTTCCGATAGAATTTCCTGCAGCCAATATGACCGTGGCCATCGAACCGATGAAAAAGGGTGAAGAGGATAAGCTATCCCAGGCATTGCATGCTCTTCGGGAAGAAGATCCAACTATTAAGATTGAAATTTCTCCGGAGCTCAGGCAGATACTTTTGCATTCCCAGGGTGAAATGCACCTGGCTGTTGCCAAATGGAAAATTGAACATGTACAGAAAGTGGATGTGAAGTTTACCAAACCGCGTATTCCTTACCGTGAGACCATACGGAAACCTTCAGAATCAACTTACAGGCATAAAAAGCAGTCGGGCGGTGCAGGCCAGTTTGGAGAGGTATTTATGCGGATTGAACCCTGGTACGACGGTATGCCCGATCCGAAAGGACTAAATGTTCGTGGAAGGGAAGAACATCCGCTTGAATGGGGTGGCAAACTCGTTTATTTCAATTGCATTGTCGGAGGTGCCATAGATGCGAGATTTCTCCCTTCAATTCTCAAAGGAGTAATGGAAAAAATGCATGAAGGTCCGCTTACGGGTTCCAAAGTCAGGGATATCAGGGTATCAGTCTACGATGGTAAAATGCATCCTGTTGACAGTAATGATATCTCATTTAAAATCGCGGGAATGATGGCATTCAAACAGGCATTTCAACAGGCCGATCCGCAGTTGCTCGAACCTATATGGCATATCGATGTGCTTTGCCCCGACGATCTTACCGGAGCTGTAATGGGTGATCTGCAAACCAGGCGTGCAATCGTAGAAGGCATAGGGAATGAAGGACATTTTCAGAAGATTTCTGCAAAGGTTCCGCTCGCAGAAATGGATGGCTATTCTTCTTCACTCAGATCAATAACACAGGGGCGGGCAAAATTCAGTATGCATTTTGACGAATACGCACCTGTACCTTTTGATTTGCAGAAAAAGCTGATTGAAGATTATCATAAAACAGCGAGCCCGGAACTTGTATGATCTAAAAATATCAAAAACCCGCGATGATCATTACCCGAAAAACTGCTGTCATCGCGGGCTTTTTTGGCGGGTTAAAATGATTTATTCATCAATCCTGAAGAGCCGGAATAATTCTTTATTCCTGAGAATAGGAATCAGGATTACCTGAAGACTGATTAAGATATTCAGCAGCGGTGAAAACTATTGATGTAAATTGAAAGGTAGGGTCAGTTTGCTGGTGTTGCCTGCACCATCAACGGCTGTTATGCGGAAAATATAATTTCCCCGGAGATGCTCATCTAACCGGATGTTTTCATCTATGATTGCATTTCTGAAAGAAGGTATTGTTATCTGCTGATGCATTTTCAGACTACCGGAAGCCGATTCGAGAATATCCCAGCTTAAACTGCTCAGTCGCTGATCATCAGTAATCACTGCTTTAATGCAAAGCGGAAGATTTAATGAAAGTGAAGGATTGTCAGAAGGATAGATCAATTCGATTTCCGGATTGCTTAGATCCTCTATCACCTGCGATTTCCTGCAGGAAAAAACGGTTAAGGAAACGACTAATATGAACAGAAAAGCAATCCGCATAATATGTAATACAAGTTAACAATCCAAAAGTTACAGCTTTTTTGGTTAATACTACTGATCAGTAAAGAATTTCATGCACATGCTTCTGTATATTTTCGGCAATTTTCTGCAAAGGAAGATCATTTGAATCTGCTCCAAAAGGATCTTCTATTTCCTCGGCAATAAGTTCAATGCTGGTAAGAACATAAAATATGAAAATAACAACCGGAACCATATAATATCCCAGTGAAAAAACATAACCCAATGGCATTGTCATTATGTAGAAGAAAATGAATTTTTTTATAAAGATGGAGTAGGAAATAGGTATTGGTGTATTCTTGATCCTTTCGCAGGCCCCGCAAATATCAGTAAATGCCTGCATTTCAGCCGAGAGCGTCTGTAATTCATAGCCGTTGATTTTCCCTTCCTGATGGAGGCGGTAAATTCTTGTATTTATAAAACGCGCAACCTGGTTGGGCATGTGTTTTTCGTGATCAATTTCATTGAATTCTGGATGAAGGTCTTCATCCAGAGAGAGCCGTGTTTGCTCTGACTGCAAATGATTTCTCAGAACAAATGCAAATAATGGAATAGCACGATTAAAAAATTTACGATTGACCTTATCATCTACAGGAATTATCGCGTTGATTTTAATTGCCAGGTTGCGACTGGTATTAACCAATGCTCCCCATAACTTTCTTCCTTCCCACCAGCGATCATAGGCAGTATTGGTACGGAAAACCAGCAACAGGGAAATAACAAATCCTAGCAGGTTATGCAGAATTGTCAGGTTCTTTAAATAATCTCTTGAGGAGAGCTGTAAATAGGTCAATTCCACATAACCTACGATGCATGCATAGATACTCAGTACTAAAATCAAGGGTAATAATCTCCGGAAAGTATCCATTTTGTGAAACCGGAAGATGAATGTGAACCAGTCTTTTGGATTATATGCGATCAATTTGTTTGATTTCGGTTACAGTTGAAATGAATCAGATTTAAAAGTAGGGAATCTTATTTTTGATTGGTGCAATTATAACCGGGAACTTTTGTCCCGGTTTATGGTAGCCTATTTCAGAAATAAAAATAATATCAAACGGGCAATGGCATCTTTTTCAGACTATCCTGCATACGATGGCAATGATCTTGGTTTAACTTTTTCCGGAACGGAAATGGTCTTCCGGGTATGGTCACCTATAGCTGAAAAAGCCGAGATCCTTTTTTATGCTGAAGGAACAGGTGCTGATATGCTTGACAGATTCCCTTTTTCAAAAGGAGTAGCCGGAACCTGGGTATTCAGAACAGATAAAAATAATGCAGGACTTTTTTACACCTACCGGGTATGCATCAATAATAAATGGTCGGCAGAAGTTGTGGATCCTTATGCAAAATTTGTTGGCGTTAATGGTGTCCGGGCCATGGTTGCTGATCATCGTCATTGCCTGCCTGATGGGTGGGACCCGGGAAACAGCATGCTGCGTTTACATCCTGAATCCGGGAAAGATTTTCATCCTACTGATGCAGTAATATATGAAATGCATTTACGGGATATGACTGTACATGCCAGTTCAGGTGCATCAGGTAAAGGCAAATACAAAGGACTGACGGAAAAGGGTACTGTAAATACAGAAGGTCATTCTACAGTTCTTTCTCATCTTTTGGATCTTGGAATAACACATGTTCAGCTTTTACCGGTTTTTGATTTTCATCTGTTGATGAATCAGCCAAAGTTCCCGGATACAACTGGGGTTATGATCCTTTAAATTATTTCACTCCGGAAGGATCTTATGCTTCCGATGCATTTGACGGAAGAGTCAGGGTAAGAGAATTAAAGGACCTGATTTTTAATTTGCACAGATCCGGACTAAAAGTAATTATAGACATTGCTTTTAATCACACATCGCGCACACATGATTCCGCTTTTAATCAACTTGTACCGGGATATTACTATCGTCACACCCTGGAAGGTGGATTTTCTGATGCAACAGGTTGTGGAAATGAAACAGCAAGTGAGAGGCCAATGATGCGGAAATTTATGGTTGACTGTATGCGCTACTGGGTTGAATATTTCCATGCTGATGGATTTCGCATAGACCTGATGGGAGTACATGATATAGAAACCATGAATAAAATCAGTTCAGAATTATTTGCTATTAACCCTGGCCTTTTACTCTATGGGGAAGGATGGATGGCCAAACCTTTATTGTCACCTCTGCCGGAAAATCTTCGTGCAATTAAAAAGAATGCGAAGCAATTGGATAGAATTGCCGTTTTCAGTGACGCTATCCGTGATGGAATAAGAGGTAGTGTATTCAGGAATGATGAAAAAGGTTTTGTATCAGGCCGGCCCGGTATGGAGGAGACAATCCGGTTTGGAATTGCAGCCTCTTGTTTTCATCCCCAGGTAGATTACAGAAAAGTAAATTATTCCAATGCACCCTATGCAGCAGGTCCGTTTCAGACAATAAATTACTGTGACTGCCACGACAATCTGAATCTGAAGGATAAAATTGTTTTTTCAACAAAAGAATACAGTGAGCAGGAGAGGGTCAGTATGCAAAAACTGGCATTCACAATTGTTCTGACAAGCCAGGGAATTCCATTTCTTCATGCCGGATCGGAATTTCTTCGTACCAAATTTGGTGTGGAAAACTCCTATGCATCAGGTGATCCGATAAATGCCATCGACTGGGAACTAAAAACCAAAAACATTGGAATTTTTAATTTTGTAAAGAAGCTGATTGCAATTCGTAAAGCGCATCCGGTGTTCAGGCTAACTACATCTGAACTCATTCAGGAACAACTGCAATTTCTGCAGACACCAAGGGGAGTAGTTGCTTATACTATTGATGGCGATCCCGTTTCCGATAGCTGGAATCAGGTGCTCGTTGTATTCAATGGCTCTGAAAAAAACAAAACCATCGGCATTTCAAAAGCAAATTGGTTTGCAATAATTCTGAATAATGAATTTACAGATACGCCATTTCACGAAATGCATATAAAAATAAATCCATTTTCATCGGTCATTCTTTACCGTCACTAAATTTTGGTGAGATGAGGTTTAATGCAGCCGGCAAAAGGGTGGCGCTGATATTGTGCATTTTGCCGATATACTGTCCGTCTACCTGGAAATGTAATTTTTTCTTTGAACGGATATTCAGCGACCGGCCCTG
>JAATGW010000633.1 GCA_015654495.1 Chitinophagales bacterium | reverse complement strand
TTTCCCTATTCCCGTCTACCTCATTCCAAACTCAACGACAATGATATTTATAACAGATAGACGGTAAGCCATTAAAGGCGGAAAGGAACGGTAAAAAGAGCGTTTTACTAATGACATTGTCGAAATTAAACAGGAACAATGTTTTCATCAAAATACAAAATCTTAGCTCATATGACTTAATCAGCAGGCCCTAAATAGAGAAAACATGTACGATACTTTTAAGAAAAACTGCAATGTCGCTGATGGCAATACTTAGTGCCGGTCAGAACCGGACCGATCAGACTCGTCAGCTATTCTTTAATCAAACGTTTAGTAGTAATCGCTCCGTTAGCATATACAGTAACAATATAAAGACCTGACGCAAACCTGCCCAGGCTGATACTGTATGTAGCACCGTCATAGAACCTGGGTGAAATCACTTCACGTCCCTGCATATCTGTTACTCTCAATTGTCCTTTTAAAGGCAGATTACTTAAAATAAATTTGTCTTTACCCGGATTAGGAGAAATGCTGAATAATGATTGTACTGCAGAACAATTGACGTTTATGATCCCTGAATAATGAATGGTTCCATCAAAATCTGTTTGTTTTAGGCGATAAAAATGGTGGTTATTACCATTGGTGGGGATCTTATGATTGTAAGTCTTTGTAACATTACTGTTGCCGGCAGCCGGTATATCCTTTATAGTACGCCATAAATTACCATCAGCGCTTTTTTCTATCGTAAATTTCCTGGTGCCGGTTTCCATTGCGGTTGCCCATTGCAGTGATATAGAATCTCCTTCGCATTTCTGGTTAAAGTAAATCAATTTTACGGGTAATGATCCTGTTACACTGATGATTGCAAAAGCTGAAGCAACAGGACTACAGGTTCCGCCCTGGCATATAGCCCTCACATAACTTGTAACATTTACGTTCCCGATGGCCGCGCCTGGTAATGTATTGCTGGTATTCAAAATGTCAGTAGGAAGTGCAAAATCAGGATAATAGGAACGTTGCCATTTTGTAACTGTGCCGGTATTACCTGATAATGTCAGGTCTCCAGGCTGTGTGCCAATTGGTATTGTCTGATCATTGGAAACTGTTCCCCCCGAAATACCAGGATTAATTGTTAGTGTGTAAGTATTGGAAACTGCTGCACATCCGGATGAAGATGTGCCCGTTAGGGTAAGTAATACAGAACCCCTTGATATATCCGATGCGTCAGGAACATAAGTTGTTGAGGTAAGGGCGTTGGCTGTGCTGTTGCCGGAAAAAAATCCGGTTCCGTTGGATGTGGACCAGACGAGCGCGGTATAGTTATTTGCCGAAGCACCCGCAGCAATATTTACGGACGGATCAGAAGCGCACATAATTTTAGGAGTACCAGCATTGACAACAGCTGCAGGATTATTGGTAAATGCAGGAGCTGCATAATTCAATGTGCTGCTGCAGTCAGGTGAACTTAGCAATGCAATCTTTGACACTGTAACTACATTCGATCCGGCATTTCCTAATAACGGCAAACTAAAATTGCCTGTCCCCGGACTGCCTGCGGTAAAAATCATTTGGGAGGTAACAGCACTGAGTGTATTACTGCCTGAAATATTGTAGGTAACAATATAAGTACCTGTGGCCAGGGTAGTGCTTGTTACAGAGGCAATAATGGCATCGTTACTGCAACCGTTGGCGACCGTAACATTAAAGTCACCGGCGGCAGGAGAAGCTGCATTTACTGTGAATCCACGCGTATTTCCTGACAATGGAGCGATAATACATCCATTCACCTGTACACCTGTGATCGTGACCGTATTAGCTCCGGGAGTAATTAACGGGACAGTGGTGAATGATCCCCGGCCACCTGCAAAATTTACGATCACTGATGCACCGGTAATGGTATTGGAACCTGAAATATTGTAATTAATCTGGTATGTTCCATCAATCAGCGCACTGCTGGCAATACTAACATCGGAACCAGAGCCGGAACAGACATTACTTGCGTAATCAACATTAAAATTCAGGTTCGATAATGTGATCGTGTTGATAATTGTGGCTACCACGGGTACACGTGTAGACGAACAGCCTGACAGCGTAGTACCTGCATAATAAGTTGTGGTTGAGGCTATGGATGGTGTTGTAAAACCGGATCCTGTTCCGAGTGAAGCCCCGCCGCTTAACGCTGCATACCAGTTGATTGTACCGCCACTTGCTGTTGCGGATAAAGCAACGGTTCCGGGGCTGCAGGATGTGCCATTGGTTACAGAACTGATATTGGCTCCGCTAATGATCACCTGTGCTGCATTGGAAAGCCTGTTGACACATCCGCTGGTGATAAATACTTTATAAAACATCGTACCGGTAACATTGAGCGGCGGACTATAGGAACTGTAAATCGCATCTGTAATATTGGTATAAGTGCCGCCTGGTAATGTAGAAAACGACCATTGATAACTGTAAGAGCCTGTGCCTCCGGTAGGAGCGACAGACAGAGAAGTGGTACCTGATACCGCGTTTAGACAATTATTAAATCCGGTCGGATTCAGTGTGCCGCTAAGGGGAGTACTTGCAATAGCGGTAATGGTAAAAACGGCACTCGTAGCAGAATATTCGGATCCTGCTTCGGTTACTGTTGCCCGGTACTGATAGTTAATAGTTGCGGAAGAAATGCTTAATTCATTAGTAGTAGCGCCGCTGTAAATGCCGCCATTTGTTACAGTATTCCATGTAGTACCGCCATCAGTAGAAACTTCCCAGAAATAGGTGAGAGCCCCACCTCCGGCAGCAGATGCACTGACTGCCAGATGTGCATTACCACCACCCGGATCACATATCGCACTGCTGGTAGCGGGAATATTTTGCGCAATGGACGGTGGTAAATTTATGGCTGCAGTATTATATGCCACAAAAGCCATATCGGTTACTCCTGAGGGTATGATCTGCAATTTTTTTACCTGCGAATAATTGGCAGGAGTAATACCAAAGTCCGACAGCTTAAATGCCATCAACCTGATATCTCTGGTTGTATTTGAACTATTAACACCTTTGGGTTTTGCAGTAGAAAAAGGTATTCCGTTATTTACAGTGAAAAGATCGAGGTAGTAATCACCTAATGCCGAAAGTTTACTCAGGTCGATCTGTAACTGGTTGCCGACAATATTATTGGAAGCATCCAGAAACCGATAGGTGTCGAACGCGGAAGAAGAAGGGTCAGCAATCTGGGTAATAACAAGATCAGGTTCATTATCAGCGGCTTTTGCTACCTGTATACTGTTGATCGTAAATTCGGTTGTTGCTCCAACGGGCAGGTTGGTATAGCCTGTTCCGAGGTTGAGTCCATTCAGACCATCAGTAAGTACCGATTGAATAGTAAGATCTTTGATCGCAGGATGTGTGTATAGTCCTGCGGCGGTGTTCCCATCCATTTTGGAAGCAGCAACTATAAATAGTGAACTTCCACTCGTGGTGCCATTTAAAATGGCAGGTAAAGCTCTGAAATTAGTTGGCGCATATGCGACGCCGTTACCTGACAATGCCGTGTTATTTACGCCAGTAGCATAGGTAATGCCACCGTAGGTAAATGCCAGCATATTATGCGCATCGTTAGGAGGAATTGAACTGTTTGTTGTTGTAGTGGTGCTCCAGAATCCTCCGAAATCGGTAATAACCTGTGTAACCGTGGGAATAGCTGAAAAAGTAAACCCGGTTTTTGAATAGGGAGAAAATCCGGTTTTGGTAACCCGGACGCTTCCGGAATTGCCGCTTCCTACAACTGCTGTAATCATCGTGGCAGATACCACCGTATAAGAAGATGCTGGTATGCCGCCGAAAGTCACGGCAGTTATAGAACTGAAATTGGTGCCGTTAATGGTAACCGTTTCACCACTGGCTGCGTTGGCTGGAGAGAAGGTCGTTATGGTTGGCGCCTGTGCGAAGCATACAGAGGACCAAAAGAAAAAAATAAAGAAAAAAAGTATGGGCAGCTCAATAGGGAGGCGGTTTCTCATGCACTGGATCTTTAAGAGTATAGATTATATCATTCAAATTTGGGTTGAATATTGGTGATGTCATAAGTAAACAATTCCTACTTTAATACAGACTGAACTACGAATGAAACGCAGACCTAACCGTTGGCAGGATTTCAATTAGCGGGTACGGGTGGAGGTTGAATAAGTTTTTTAAAACTATTATTCAGCCTGGAAATCTCTTAACGCAAAACTGACGATACTATTTTATGAGCTGTCTCGGACTCAGTGATTTGTATTTGACTTTTTACGGGTTTTTGAGGAAATACGGAGGATGAAGTGAGGCAGTAGGCAGTAGGCAGCAGGCAGAAGGGAACAGCCGGCGTTTGGAGATTAGATGTCTATGTGTTTTTATCTGTTTCTGTTACTGTTTCTGTTTCTGTTTCTCGCTTCTTCCTCTTTCTCTTGCTCTTGCTCTTTCAGGCAGTAGGCAGTCTCACTATTAACGCGACGCTAATGTTTTAGTGAAAAATAACTTGAAAATTTAAATCAGTGACCAGGAGTAAGCAGATTAGAAAATTCTTTCATGATTAATTTTAGTGTATAGTTTTTTCTGCCGGGAAGTCGGGATGACGGGATGGCGAAGAAATACACGATATTATTTTATCCCGCCTGCTTTCCGGCTCCCCGTCTTACCGGCAAAAGAAAGAAGCTATGTAGTAAAAAAAAGGTTTTAGTGATTAGTGGAAAGAATTAAAGCTTTCGCGACATTCAGTGTCATGAAAATAATTTTGATCATTGCCTCTTCAGTCTACTGCCTACTGCCTCTTCCTCAATTCAATTTATTAAAAACAATATCCATCACCGGGAAATTCTTCCAGCCTTTAAAATCATAATGCCACCACTCATCGGGATAAATATCAAATCCGTTTTCAGTCATAAGTTTTTTTAAAAGCTCACGGTTTTTAAGTGGTGTACCTGTAATTGCCGGGGAATTTGCAGCAGCTTCTTTTGTAAATGCATCATAGGGTGTCGGCATTTCAATTTCTTTTCCGGTCTTCAGATTGATAATGGTAAGGTCAACAGCACATCCGCGGTTATGCCTTGAACCTGAATAGGGTGAAGCAACAAAAGCTGTGTCGCGAAAAGTTTCATAAAATTTCACCGTTACGCTATAGGGCCGGTAACCATCATAAATTTTTAATCCAAGTCCTTTTTTCTTCAGTTCCGCCTGGATTTTTTTCAATGCTGCTGCAGCGGGACGTCGCATATACGCTGCCGGAAAATTGTAAACAGGCTCCCGCATCAGGTTATTATTTGTAGCATACCTGATATCAAGAACTATATCCGGAATGAATTTATCAAGGGCAACAAGTTCCTGCGCCGGATCTTTTTTTACTGATTCTCTGTATTCTTCCCGATCTGAAACAGTTTTCAATTTGTATTTCCTGAAAGCAGCAGTAGTCGCCTGTTGTTCCCAAATCTCAAAATGCTGAATTTTTGCTGGGTTCTCAGGAGAAAGCGTAAACCGGATTCCGATATCAATTTTCTCTCCTTCCAGAATACAATATCCGCGCAGCTGATTTTCAGGCACCATTTTTCCGGCGCGCAGAATCTTTCCAGCTTTTGTAAAAAGCTTTTGTGCATCCTTACGCAGGCTGTCAATAAAAAAATCAGCAAAAAAATTCTCAGAAAAAATGGCGTTCTTCTCTGCGTCTTTCCAGTCAGGTAAAAATTTTAAAAGTTCCAGTTTACGTTCTTCGAGAATATCCGAAGGAAGAATCTTTCTCGGTTGCAGGTCGGCGATAGACACAATCGTGTCAAGAACGGCAATATTTAATCCGGAAGTTGCCGCATAAGTCAGACTGCTGAAAGAAACAACGGCAATACCATATTGCGGCAGAAAAGCCCAGTGCGATCCAAATCCAGGTAAGCCTCCGCTATGGCCAAGACTTTCTTTCCCTGTACAGTCTTTTGCCCAGCCAAGTCCAAAATTATAACTGCTGATGCGGGGGCAAATTTCACCATTCAATTTTCTCGCGTAGGCGTTGAGGTTACTGATTGGTCCGGGCCTGTGCATCTCGCGAATCGTACTTCTTTTTACGGGTCCGGAATCGGGGTCAGACCTTGCGGGCCATGCGGCCAAATGGAGATTGATATACTTTGCAAAATCTTCAATTGATGTAAGCATTCCCCCCATTACACCATAGGCTCCGGCATGCAGCATTTCCTCTTCCTGCCATTCGTTGTTTACCAGGCGATAGCCGTGAACCAGCAGATCTGCCGGCACTTTTTCATATTCCCAATAAGTCTGGTTCATACGCAGCGGCTTAAAAATTTCTTCGGTTATATACTGTTCATAATGTTTTCCCGAAGTACGCGTAATGATCAAACCCAGCATGGTGAAACCAAGATTGCTGTATTCATAGGACTGTGATGGAATATTGGAAAGCGAAATACCTCCGCGCAAAAAATCTGTAAATTCTTTATCAGTATCCTGCAGCTGGCGATCGCCCCAGGGATTATCTTCAGGAAATCCCGCTGTATGTGAAACAAGATTGCGAATGGTAATCGGAGGCGCATCGGTTGTAAGAGAAGGCTGATTGCTGAGCTCAGGGATATATTTAATAACGGGATCGTCCAATTGCAGTTTCCCGGCATCTCTTAATTTCAGAATAGCAAGAGCAGCAAAACTTTTACTCATCGATGCTATTCTGAATACGGAATTGGCTGTTACGGCCGGTTTTGATTTCTGATTATTTGTTCCGACAAAACCGGTATGGATAAGTTTGCCATCTGCAACAATACCATAGGCAAAACCTGGAATTTTTTCCGTTTCCACTTCTTTCCGGTACATACGATCAACAGCAGAAAATGCCGCTTCCATTCTCCGCATCCTGAGACTGTCTCTGAAAATATCAGGTTGGTAATGAGGAATAATCGAAGTGTCGGGTGAATTAAAATGAAGTAGAAAACCAAGAAGCAGCGCAGGTATTTCCATGCCGAAATATTGAAAAGTATTGGTATTGGTTGATCAGGTAAGTTAGAGATTAATTTGGGAAAAAGGCAGGAGGCAAGAGGCAAAAGGGAAGAGGAACAGCCAGTGTTTAGATATTAGGAGGTTCAACGTTGAAGGTTAAACCCTAAGAACTACGAACTATGAACTAAGAACTATGAACTATGAACTATGAACTAAGAACTCATTTCAAAGCAACAAAAACCATTTTTGATTCCGGATGCCGGTCAGTTATAAGCAATACACCGTTTCTGAAATTCATTATCCCTTCCCAGTTATCATTGTTGAAAGAAATATTTTGTATCACTTTAAAACTGACTTTGTTTTTTTTCACATTCAGTTTCACAATCCTGGAAAAGCAGTCCCTGGTCCAGTCTGCATAACCATCATCCTTTCTGATTTTTTCCTGCGGATTGAATAATTCAAATTCGCCTTTATAGTAGTAATTGATTCCATAAATATTGCCGTTATTGTTTATAAGATCAGTTATCCTGAAATCAATCGGATTAACGAGAATTGGTTTGACTTGAGACAGATCTTTATTTACAAGAAAGCCATGCGAAATTTTCGGGTACCGGTTATATTCGAAAAGCAGTAGAAGTCTGTTCCTGGCTGGCAGCCAGGTCATCGCTTCGAAACCAATATTATGAATGGTGATAGTGGAATCACCAGATTCTTTGCGCAATTTTTTTAATGGAGCAATCCTGGTTGTATCGAGAATTATCAGGCTGTCATTAATCGATCCCTTGATAAGATAGCACCAGGGATCTTCATCGAGTGTTTCAATAGAAAGGAAAATTTCATCACCAACAACAGTCGCCGCTTCAAAGCCCTGATAAAAAGGGAGTTTGCGGATGATATTGTCCAGGTGGCGGATCTGCCAGTAATGGGCAGCTGCGGAACTACTATCACCGTTCAGTTGGCGGCCGATATCAGCTGTATCAATACCGGGAAAAGTCTGAACAGGATATTGCTGAAGCAAAAGCAGTTTTGATTTGTACATGGCCAAACCTGAATATTCAAATAAAGGAGAACTGATGGAATCCGGCAGTCTTATCTGCAGTTCTGTACTCTGGGCCTGGCCCTCCTTAAACAGTCCTGATAATAAGATGATAAGGAATAGGGCAGGAGAGAAAAATAGCTTGTATATGCGGAGGGTATAGTTTTTGAAATAATGCACGCGGATGTTTTGGCCAAATTTCGGGAATTACACGGAGTCCGGGTCCGGCTTCCGGGTATTGTCGAAAATTAAAAAATTGATAATATGAATATGAAAATGTGGTTGGATAAACTGTATCAGTGGATCCTTGAATATGGACCCAGATTGGCATTGGCAGTTGTGTTGCTTGTGGCCGGACTTTGGGTGATAAAACTGATAAAGAAATGGATGCATAAATCATTTTTGAAACATAATATCCATTCCACCTTCAGGCCTTTTCTGGCCAGCCTCATTGCATCAATATTATATGTTTTTCTCCTTCTCGGTGTTTTGCAGGTTATCGGAATGCGGATGACTATTTTCGCTGCATTGATCGGCGCTGTCGGCGTGGCTGCCGGTCTTGCTCTCTCGGGCACGATGCAGAATTTCACTTCCGGAATTCTTATTCTTATTCTGAAACCATTTGAAACAGGCGACACGATTATCGCACAAACACATACCGGTAAAGTATCTGCAATCAGGATATTTTATACTGAAATTGTTACAGAAGATAACCGTACAGTTATCATCCCCAACAGTAAACTGTCTAATGAACTCATCGTGAACCTCAACAGAACGGGTACCCGAAGGATTGATATTGAGCTGAAATTCAATTTTGGCTATGAACCTGAAAAACTGGAGCCCGTTGTTATGGATGCTTTTAACGCTATCCCGGAAATACTGAAAGACCCCATACCTCAGTTAAAAGTTTCAGCTGTTGAAGCAGATGGATTTAAAATCTCCATGCATGGTTGGGTAAATTCAGATAACTATGAGAATGACAAGGCGAAATTTCAGGATGAATTAATCAAAAGACTAAAAACCGCGGGATATAAACTGCCAGGTATGGAATAA
This sequence comes from Chitinophagales bacterium, assembly GCA_015654495.1. GTDB lineage: Bacteria > Bacteroidota > Bacteroidia > Chitinophagales > Chitinophagaceae > Pollutibacter. The sequence goes on along the minus strand of JAATGW010000633.1, from coordinate 3,520 downwards.
AAATCCTTGTCATTCAGGAGATATATCTGGTTTTCTGCTTTCCAGTCTTTCTTTGCCGGATCTCCGTCTCAGCATACCCCATAACTGATCATGCCAGCTGATCAGGTGCCCCACCAGGTAGCGTTCTTTCAGGTTATTCCTGATACTGCTTCTCATCACTTTCATAACAAGGTCTTTTTCCACCTCGCCTTTTTCTTTCACAGCAACCAAAAATTCCAATGCAATAAGTGCGAGAAATGCACCTATAAGAAAAAGGAAATTCCACTCATGCAGAGATATAACATGCAGTACTTTATTGAATCGGGGCCCAATCCATTCAGCATTTACTGTTAATGATCTCTTCTCGAAAAAATCAGCAAGTAGACCACCGGCAAGTGGCCCCATCGCGGAAAAAAAAGCAGTGATGATATTTTTTACGGAGAGATAAACCATGGAATAATTGGCAGGTGCAAGTTTGAGACCTATATTAATAAGCGATTGATTTATTCCCGCAGTAGCAACCCCCATTGCGATATGAATAATTGCCAGCAGAAAAAGATTTGCATAGAGTTTTGTATAGATGCCAACAAAGCACCAACCTATCAGGCAAAGAATGTACAAGGGCGCATTAATAGCAATCACGGTTTTATTGGAGTACCTGTCTGCAAATTTTCCCCAGAGGCGAATCATCAAAATACTGCTGAGCTGGCTGAGAATGCTGAGGCCAACAACATAAGCGATTGAAAACCCCATGGATTTCATCAGAAATACCGTAAAAAAAGGTGTGGCGATATTCATTGCAAATACCCACAAAGAATTAAAGATCATCAGACCTCTGAAATTGGAATCATTCATAGGCCTTTTGAAAAGCTGAAAAATATTTTCGTTGGCAAGTGTTGATTGGGGTTCAGGAACTTTTGACAGAAGTATCACTCCGCATAAGCCGACGAAACCGGCAATAGTGTACATGGTCCCGTAAGTATTCAACTCGAAACCTGGAAAATTTTTGCGTGTATAATCAAGTGCGAATGCTATCGTCAATCCAAGTATCATGTTCAATACCTGGTTATTGCCGCTTCGGCGGGCAAAATAAGAAGCCATGATCTTATCGGGAATGAGATCCTTCATCCATGAATTCCAGCTCGGGCCTGCGATAGAGCCGCAGAGATAATAGAGGAATAAAAGTCCGAACAGTAAACTGATATTCATCTGTCCTGTAAGGACGATGATTATTCCAATGGACATTAAAGGTATGCGGGCCGCGATAGAGAATATGACGGACACAAGCCGGCGATTATTATAGGTACGAACAAGCCAGATGGAGATCAGCTGAAAAATATTTGTAAGGGTAGGGAGTGCTGCCAGCAGGCCAATCTGAAGATTCGTGGCATTCATCAATAAAGCTATTGCTACCAGGAAGGTGCTTCCGGTGAGGGTATTCATCACTTCTGTGGCCAAACCTTCCCAGAGGGTCAGCTGCATTCCACGATCTGTTTCCTTTTGTGTCAGTTCATGCTGCGGTCTTAAATTCATTCAGGCTGATAATTGCGGTAATGAGTTCATCTCAATTATCATACCCGCGCAGGGAACTAACGGAAATCAGTTCCTGTGAAACCTGATCCCGGGCAATCAGGATTTATTCAGCAGAATTTTATATGTCCTTGTTTTTTATTGCTCCGGCATTGTTCCGGATTCCGGCGATCCAGAGAATAAATAAAACTTCAAAAATCAAGGTGAATGGGATAACCGATAGGTTTTTAAAAAACAGGAGAATTGTCCATTCGGATGACCCGGTAGATAAAATGCCGCCTTCTTTTAATTTTAAGAAAAGGCAGGTTTCATATGCAAGCGCATCAATCAGGTAATTAAGTAGTCCGGCGATCAGCCCAAAGAAAATAAAGTTTAATAATACCGATGCCCATTTTTCTTTAAGGTTATGCCATGCCGTTAGCAGGCTTTCTTTACGGTCTCTTTTGTTTGTAAAAAAATGCTTAACCCGGCCAAATCCGATTCTGATATCCGCGAAACCTAAAACATAAATGAACAGAACAATTCTTGCACTGTTAATAACGATTTCGAGAATAATATTTACAGAATAAGCTATAGTGCCTAAACCGCCAAGTTGAATTACACGACCCAATCCTGCAATTAAACCAAGTATTGTTATTGTAAATGCATGTTTCTTTAAAAATTTCAATGCAGATTTCAGGAATTCAAGCTCAGAATTTATCCATTGAAATATTGATGCGAGTTCGGGTTTCATTTTTAATAAATTTTAGCAGAATAACTGATTTTTGGCAGGAAAGCCTGACACCCGAAGTTAAGTTTATTTAAGCGTTTTCTCTCTTTAAAATTTCAATATCGTGTAGTAAAAAACAAAAATGTCGCTATCTTTTTCTGAACAGGAAACAGTGGATTTATTAAGAAAGATCTCAGCAATCTGATCTCATACCATTCTAATGAAAATTTGCCTGACCATACTTAACCAGATCCACCATCGCATTTCCGCCGGAATAAACACCTCTTACCGAATCCCATCCATCTGCTTCATATCCTGATTTAATGCCGATGATCCTGAAATCGTTATCGATATTACCCCAGAGTGGTGCACCGGAAAATCCACCACCAAAACCGATATCATAATCGGTTTCCAGTTCCAGTCCCGGATCATCATTATCAATGTCTTCAATTTCTACAGCAAAATCAACCCTGGGTCTGTTACCGTTGTAGAAGATTCCCGGATATCCGACCGTGATCCACCGGTTATCATAGTAATCATCTTCATCGCCGAAAGATTGTGAACCCATCCATCCTAACATTTCACCTAAGGGATTGTACAACTGACAAATAATATAATCGTATCCCGTAGGGTCACCATCTGGCATATATCCATTTACGCGCGAAACAAAAGATTCTCCTTCCCAGGCATCTTCCCTGAATCCCGCTCTGAACTGCATCCACCATCCTGGTTGATGCCATTGTTGAAGATGTCCGGCCGTCATCATCAGGTTCGGACCCACCAGCACGCCGGTTCCGCTAATTTTTGCTCCTGATGCGTCACCGGCAATAATTTTTCCAATACATCTCCAGGGATAACTGTGGGTGAGTGCTTCGTTCATATCATAGTCCAGAAATTGCATTACCGGATCATGTGTTATTCCGATATGTTTATTTTTCCGGATATTTCTGATTGGACTGCGGTGCGGAATAATCTTAGGTAAATATTCCACACCCGACCAGGCCGGCCTGAATGCATCCGTCACCGGATGTGATTTTTTTATTTTCAGTTTACCTTTTTCCAGAAATTCAGCATTCGCGATGGGTAGCTGATGCGTGAATTTTTCTCCCGACTGCAGAGCAATTTTCCAGATATCTTTTGACTCATTTATTTTCAGGCTGGTGATCCTGACATCAGGTTCTCTTTTGGAACGAATATAAAACCCAGGTTCCGGGCGAATGAATTGTTTGAATTTATCAGGCAGCTCACCTGTGTCAGGGATTGCAGGCATTGAAGCCAGTTGTTCAATTGTGAGCACCTGCG
>JAATGW010000133.1 GCA_015654495.1 Chitinophagales bacterium | reverse complement strand
ATAAAGTTTTAGAATCCCATCTTTCAGAAATCTGGACTGTAATATTCGGCCCTAATGGGAATTGGCTTGCGAGCGGAAGTGTAGACAGTACTGTTAAAATATGGGACAGAGAAAGCGGAAATATCATTCTTAACATCAAACAGCCAAATGGAATTACCTGTGTGGACCTTAGTTCCGACGGGAATTATCTCGCTACCTCTTCCTATGACGCAATAGTCAGACTTTGGAAGTTGCCGGAGGGGATATTGGTTAAAGAGTTCGTTGGGCACACAGGGACAGTTTGGTCTGTCAATTTCAGCCCGGATGGCAAAACAATTGCAAGTTGTGGTGAAGATGCAACTGTAAAATTATGGAATGTAGAAAATGGTCAGGTTGAACAATCAATGCGCGGTCATACAGGTAATGTTTGGGATGTAAAGTTTAGTCCGGATGGGAATAAATTAGCTACTGGCGGGTTTGATAAAACCATAAGAATTTGGAATCCGACGGACGGGAAAATACTACAAATTCTAACTAAACACACTGAAGCAATTGTGTCGATAGCCTTTAGCGCTGATGGCAGAAAATTAGTCAGCACCAGCGATGACAAAACGATTAAATTATGGAATACCAATAATTGGAGCCTTATTTATTCACTGGAGGTTCCTGAACATAACCAGGCATCTGATTTTAGCCCTGATAACAAATTATTGCTTACTGGTGGGAGAGACAAAACTGCTTTGGGTGAGTTTTTGCAAAACATTTTTGGGAATTCTGAATATAACAAAGGAGTTTCTATGCGATTGTGGGAAGTAGAAACAGGAAAATTACTTCAAACTTTTTCAAAACATACTAATGATGTAAATGATGTTTCTTTCAGCCCCGATGGGAAATGGATTGCCAGTGCAAGTTCGGATGGCACAATTGAGCTTTGGCAGTTATCAGATCGATGAAGCAAACGCACAGCATAAATTTTTGCAACAGCACGCCTCATGAAGAAACTCAGATCGAAATTTTACTCAGCTTTATGGCGATACTCCAAAAAAAATGGGAAGACAACTATGGTTCCGAGTATCGTATAATGATATGCATAAACCTCTTGATGAGTGACAAAACAGCAGCTATATAAATCAAATTCTCAGATGAGCATATCAATAAACTGGATTTGATATGAATCATTCTTTAATACTTTCCCCTCTCAAAATCTTTACCCACCCTGGTTCGAATGGCCACATTTCTCTCCAGGAAAGAACTTTACTATTCTCCAGGTCTACTTTATTGAACATATTTTTATTAAAAGGTAGCCTCTTTTTACTCGCATTGTTCCTAATTAAGAGCGCAGGTTGTGATTTGCTTTCAAATTTTAATGTAGCTTGGATTTAGTACAACTGCGTGCCCTGCAGTTCCTGCGAATATCAATTTTCAGAATCCAGATCTATACCCCGGACGTCCAACTATGTATCCAAACGGGCCAACTGTTGATTCTCAAATATTAAAAAATGGGTTCACTATAGCTTTGACCCGGACAAACTCCTGCAGGTTAGGATTGAAATTTTATTAACCGACCAATAAATCCCCGGCTGCACACGCAGGGATTTTACAAAATATTTTGTACAGTATGATAAAAGTAATTATCATAGATGATGAACCATATTGCATAAAAGGTTTGCAAAACGATCTTGGATTGTTTTGCCCTGATGTGCAGATAACTGACAGTTGCCTCACCGCGAAAGAAGGGATACTTGCAATTAAAAGAAATAATCCCGATCTGATTTTTCTTGATGTTCAGATGCCATGGATGAATGGTTTTGAAATGCTTGAAATTATCAGCCGGGAAATAATTTTTAAGATTATCCTCATTACTGCAAATGAACCTGAAATAATTAAATCATTGAAGATCGCTGCCGTGGATTACCTGGTGAAACCTGTTGACCGCGATCAACTGGCGAGATTGGTTGCAGATTTCAGGCACACTTATGAGAAAGGGATACATAATCAGAATGTGGAAATATTGCTCAAAAATCTGAGAGAGAAACCGGTTCTGCAAAAGATAGCAATCCCGAGCCTGGGCGGATTTAATTTTGTTCCGATGGATGAGATACTTTACTGCAAAGAAAATGACCCTTACACCGATATGGTTCTTATTAACAATAAAACAATCATTTTCTATAAACCTTCACCGGAAATTGCGACATTGTTGCCAGGCGAATTATTCGAATTCATTTTTCCTTCCCTGCTAATAAACATAGCGCATATCCGACGTGTTGAGAAAAAGCATGAGAGTTTTATAGTCATGGAAAACGGTGACGAGATCAATATTCCCGTTTCACAAATGGAGGGTTTATTGCACCGATTGGGGGTATAAAGCCATATCAATCAACACCTGATCTGCGTTGACGGATGGCATATTCAGTGGCGATTAAATCAGAATATTTTCAATTCTGATCGTGGCCCTGAATACTTGTAGTCAATTACTGAAAAATCAATAACCAGAGGCTGCTGTCAAACTGATTGTTGACATTGCTATTGGATTGCAACACGGGCATGTATTTTCTTATAAGTGCATGAAATATTAACGCCAACAGTTTAAACCTCTGCATCTGAAGGTTGATTGTGCAAATGAGGTCAACATCAACCTGGAAAAATAATCAGCAAAAATTCAAACCGGGCTTCACGGCGACGCCCTATCGGGCCCTCCCTCCCATAGCCGTCAGGTTAAGCCTTTTAATGATTTAGGAGTAAGAAATTCTTTTCGGAAGTTCTAACCAGGCGGTTTAGCTCCTTTTATTCAGAAAATCATATTAATGCAGTTGCGAAGGAAAGCGGTTTCATGAGGCGTAACCGCAAATTACAACCTGCTCATTTTCTGGATAGTCTGATGTTTAATGTTCATGATAATAAAAATGCCAGTCTTAATGATCAGAGTCTGTCTATCGAGCTCAGGCAGGGTACCTTGATCAGGAAGCAAAGTCTGGATGAACGATTTAATGCCGGGAGTGTAGCATTTATAAAATCACTGCTTGCTGAGCAGTTAAAAACCCAGGTAGCGGCCCATCTGGCTACTGTTTGTCTTGAGCGGTTCAGCAGCGTTAAAATAAAAGACTCTACGCGATTCCAGCTGCCTTCATCACTCCGGGATGCTTATCCCGGAAGCGGCGGTGCGGCATCCTCAGCCGGCATGCACATCCAGTTTGAGTTTGACCTGAAAAGTGGTGAAGTCAGCACGATAAAAGCCACTGATGCTAAACGCCAGGATTCCACAGATGCGCAGGATACGATATCAGATATTGAAGAAGGTTCGCTGATCATCCGGGATATGGGCTATTTTTCTTCCAAAGTATTGCGGGATATCGACAGTCAGCGAAAGGCTTTTTATATCATCAGGATGGTACCTGGCCTGAAGGTCTTCAGATTAATCAATGACAAATTTATAGCGATAGATCTTGAGAAGGAAATCCAGGCTATGAAGAAGGCTGGCATAGGGTATCAGGAATTGGATGTGTACCTGGATGCCAATAATAAATTTCCTTTACGGCTGCTGATGGAAATGATGCCGGAAGAAGAAGTGGAACGCAGAATGCGTCGTGCTAAAGAAAATGCAAGAAAAAAAGGCAAAAATCTGAGGAAGACTTATCGTGCATATGCTTCACTTGGTTTATTTCTCACAAATGTTCCGGGAGACTGGCTAAAGCCAGAGCATATCCGCACAGTATACAGATTGCGATGGCAGATAGAATTGCGATTTAAATGCTGGAAGGGGCTGTGCCGGATACACGCTGTTAAGAAAGTTAAACTGCATCGGTTTGAAACCAGTCTTTATGCCAGGTTGTTATATATACTGGTGCACTGGGAAATTAGTCTGGCACTGATCTCCTATCATTGGAGGAAAACGCGAATACTATTGAGTGTTTATAAATGTTATAAGACGCTTATGCAGTGCAGTGATTTATTAAGAGATGCATTATTCTCCGACCAAAGAAAACTAAGGTATTATTTTAAATTAATTGAGCGTCTGAGTTATAAAAATCTGAAGCTGGAAAAGCGAAAAAATCATCTTGCTTTTTTTGAAATATTACACACTGAAATCAATAAAAAAGCACAGCAATGATTATCTTTACTGCAGAGCAATTGAAAAAAATAAGCCGAACAGTCCTCGATAAAAGTTTCTGCTCGGCTCTTAAAAAACAACACCCAAATATGAGTAAAAAAATTGAGCCAAGCCTCAAGGGGCTTGGCGTTTTTATTTTACAAAAGTGAACGCTCAAAAAGCTTAACCTGACGGCTATGGGCCCGCAGGGCGGACTGTGGGCAGCAGAACAGCCTCAGACGGATCAAACCTGCATGACCTTTATTACATTCTTTTTGCACTGATAATTCATCGTTGCAGGATTTTTATCTTCCCGACTGTGCAATCTCTACACTTTTGCTGCCTATATTCCCCAACTGAAAACCGGCTAAAAAAATCGGGAAATCAGCCGACCCCAACTAAAACCTCTGGCATGAAATTCCCCAGGGAAAAATAAATTCGGTTGTGCGTCCCCTAGAGTCGCACTTTAAATTCAAATACGGAGTTCATTTTTCCCCTATGCCCTTCTCCTTTATAAGTTTATAAATAGCTGCCGGGTCTACCGGACTTTGCGGGGTAAGGTTTTCTGCACCCGTGGCTGTAATAACGATAGTATCTTCAAGGCGGATGTGAATTTTCTTTTCCTTGTCTTCAATTATCGGCTCCACATTAAATACAACTCCTGCAACAAATGGCTGGTCATATGGACCAACATCATGTACCGCCATACCAACAAAATGGCCAACATAATTAAGCCAGTATTTTTCATATCCATTTCGCGTGTAAACTGCTTTTCCGATTTTTTCAAGGTCGCTAAGTGTTACACCTGGTTTCATTGCGGCAATGATCTCATCACGCGCCTGTTTGACACAGTTGTACATTTTAAGTTGATCATCTGTGAATTGTCCTGATACCGGCCATGTTCTGGTAATATCGGTTGTATAGTAATTTAATTCAGGAGCATAGTCCAGCAATATTACTGATCCCGCTTCCAGCGGGTGATTATTGGCGTTATAGTGCCAGCTGAGACCACGTACGCCTGAAGCGGCAATAGGAAAATATGCAGGCGTTGTGTTACTGTTACTATAGATAAAATCGCAGGCTGCCACAACCTGGTATTCAAAAACTCCGGGCTTTGTAACGCGCATTGCTTCATCGAAACCGAGGCAGCCAATCTTCCCGCATTCCCTCAAAACAGCAATTTCCTTCGCATCTTTTACCCACCTCATTTGGTCAAGTAAAGGACTCAGGTTTTTAATATTAACAGAAGGGAATCGTTCTTTTAGTTTGCTGATAAAATTCGCTTCTTTAGAAATGCGTCCGTCCCATGGGTCATTCAATCTTGATAACCTGGTCATCATACATCGGTCACGGCTCATTTCTGCAGTTTCTTCAGGAGTAGTGATAACCCAAACATCGTTGATGGTCTCCGTATAATAACTTAGAAAATCCGATAGTCTTGTCTTACTGATTACTGCATCAAACTTATATTGTTTTGCTGCTTCGTTTCCGGCCTTAATCAGTGCTTCTTCTTTGATATCATTTGAAATATTGTCGGGAACAAACAAATAGGATTTTTTTGACTTCCCATCCAGAAGCATAGCTGCATTTGGAATTTCCACTCCGCTCAGGTAATAAAAATTATTATCCTGACGGAATGACACAAAATCTTCCCGCAATTCTGCCCCCTGCAAAACAGCAATGCCGCCACCAATTTGCTCAAGCAACTTCGCGCGCCTTGCTGCAAAATCGGCTGCAGTAAAATATTTCCACATATCCTGCGAAAAAGATTGCCCGGAGCAAAGAATGAAAGATAAGATCAGTAAAATCGAGCAGGATTTTTTCATAATTTTTTTTTCAGGGCAATAAGATATGAAAAATCCGGATGGACTCAGCAATTTAAGAACTGATGCCGGTTAAAACAGCTTGAATTATGAGTGCTGGTTATCAAACTTAATTTTTCTTAAACTTCCTTTTGTTTCGCCATTCAGACCAGGCTCCTGTTGACCACAAAGCCCATACAACAAATAAGGGTTGAAATAGTAGTCGGAGCCCGCGCGTAGTATCAGTATTCAATCTAAATCCGTCAACGTGATTTACAAACTGATGAATATTACCTGGAAAAACGGCTATAAAGAAAAAGGCGACAGCCCAACCAACTTTAGTCCGGATCTTCTTGAAAAAAACTAGGGCGAATCCAAGGATTAATTCAGCAAATCCGGAGATAATAACGGTCAGGTCTTTACCCAAAGGCAACCAATCGGGCACCTGCGCAAGGAATTCAGTTCTGTTCCATAACAGATGACTTGCTCCTGCATAAATTAGCATCAAGCCTAAAAGAATCCGAAAAAATTTCTTTATAAATGTTTGATTTTGCATCCGTGATTTCAGTGTTGATTACAAGGTATTGATATAAATAAGAACAGGAGGAGAAAACTAATTTGATCTGTTGCAGCGTAAACGACTCAATTGTTTGTTCAGGAATGAAGACCTTTTATTTTCCTAATTTCACGTAGAATGAGAGTAGGAGCCTAAGGGGAATCTTTTAGAAGAATGAAAGTACACACAACAAATTATACCAACACATTTATCGAAATCGCGGCAGACAGTCCGGTTGAATCGGGTGAAGTGCCGCCACTAAAGGGAAATAAGCGGACTGCTGTCAATATTCAGTTTGAGATGATTAGTCGTAATCCCTATAAATACACTTCGGATGATATCCTTTTTCAGGTTTTTGCTGAAAAGAATGAACTCACTAAATCAGAATTGAAAAAGGCAAGGGAGGAGTTTTTTTCCAGGGGGCAGCCCTGTTTAAGGGCCTCGCCACTTACTAAACGTTACGGATGGGGTGTTCATAGCGGTAAAGATGGCAAGACAGCGTTATATGGTTCGGAAACAGCGGCCTATAAAAAGCTGGCGGCTGATAGAAATCTTACGGTGATTAAAGCGATGAAGTCATCAAAATAGTCAGGATCTATTCTGATCTCTATTATTTTTTTGGAAGTACTTCCTTAAAAGGTTCAGCAGGCAAGATAAAGTAATGAAGTTTTGGAATTGTGATTTATAATTTGAAATACAAACAGAATGAAAGCAATCGTATTAAAAGATTTTGGTGGAGTTGAGAATTTACAAATAGAAGAAATTCCTCTACCTGAAATTGCTCCAAATGAAGTGTTGGTGGAAACAAAGTCAATCAGTATAAATCCGGTCGATATCAAAACAAGATCGGGAAGGGGGCTTACAGCCAGACTGAAAGAATTTAATCCAATAATACTTGGTTGGGACATTTCGGTAGTTGTAGTAGAAACCGGTTCAGCTGTTACAAAGTTTTCGAAAGGAGATGAGGTATTTGGTATGGTCAATTTTCCCGGCCACGGTAAGGCTTACGCGCAGTTTGTTGCTGCTCCTGAAAATCACCTGGCGAAAAAACCGCCTTCCGTCAGTTTTGAAGAAGCGGCGGTATCCACGCTTGCAGCATTAACAGCTTTGGAAGGTCTCCGCGACAAATTGAATATTAAGCAGGATGATAAATTACTCATACATGCAGCTGCGGGTGGGGTAGGGCATTTTGCTGTACAGTTGGCGAAACAGATGGGTGCATGGGTGATTGGTACTGCTTCGGGTTCAAACCGGGAATTTGTGTTAGGTATCGGCGCCGATGAATTCGTGGACTACCGGACTGAAAACTTAGCAGAAGTTGTAAAGGACGTTGATAAGGTATTCGATAGTATCGGCGGTGAAAATATTGATTTGTCCTTAAAGGTAATGAAGCCGGGTGGACTGATACTTTGCATACCCTCCGGCCGCAATGAACTGGTGCAGGAAAAAGCTGCCGCTGCAGGTTTCACCGGAATGACGATGATGGTTCATTCAAACGGTCTGAACCAGGAACAGATAGCAGGCTTTCTGGAAAAGAAGCTGATCAAGGCGCATATCAGTAAACGATTTTCTTTTGAACAGATGCAGGATGCACATTTGCAGATCGAATCCGGCAGAACAGTAGGTAAAATAGTGATCAATATTTAGTTGCTGATTTAAAATGCCGCAATCACCCCTTACTATGACGTGATAACACAGCCCCCGGATTGATGAATGAGAATAACTTTGAATTCATAAAATTTATTTATCATGGCAAAATTGAATCCTTATCTCAACTTCGAAGGGAATTGTCGCGAAGCAATGACCTATTACAAAGAGTGCTTTGGTGGCGACCTGATGTTGCAGACTGTTGCAGAAATGCCCGAGATGGCAGCTCAGATGCCGCCCGATATGAAAGATCAGATCCTGCATTCATATCTTATGGCAGAAGGAATAACTATTATGGGGTCTGACCTGAACAGAGAGAAACCAAATGAAGGGAATACCATCCAGCTTTGCCTGAACTGTGATAGTGACAGTGAAATAGAAAAATTATTCGGTTCTCTTTCGAAAGGAGGAAAAATTGTTGAAACTCTGAGCGATATGCCCTGGGGCGGGAGGTATGGATCTGTGACAGATAAATTTGGGAAAACATGGGTTCTTAATTTCCAGAAAGAAAATACTATGAAATGATAGCTTCGGTTAATGGTCACCGTTTATGATAGGATGGTGAGCACTCGTCAGCGATCCCATATTATAAATTATCCTCAATACTGGATTTCATCAATACATGAAAGTTTAGGACCATTGACTCAATAATTTCGGGATTTTGTAGTTAATAATAAGTCGGAAATTCAGTTCAAATCTTAAACAGCTTTATTATGCTTATCTGGCGCGGTTATGGGATCCTGGTAGCAGTAATCACGATTGTTATCGGTGCATTATTCAGCCTTGGTTTTGAGAACTTTTTTGGTATTCATCGTGACTGGGGAGTGGTCGCGGGCTTATTTGTTTCAGGCATCATCGTTTGGTTCGCAGGAAAAAAAGTAAATGACCCATCCAGGGGGAAACTGGTAGTGGAAAAGGAAACAGGAAAAGAAATACTATTAATTGAAGAACATTCCATGTTTTTTATTAAAATGCAGTATTGGGCATTTATTCTTGGTACAGCGGGAATTATAATGACAATTTCATTGATCAGGAACGGGCACAGTTAAGGTTTTTTTTTAAACAGCTTACCTGTAAAAACAATAAGGATATCTATGAAATCGCCTTGTTTTCTTTTACTTATTTTTCTCTTGTCAGGATCAGTATCCGCGCAAATTACTGACGATTCATCCCGCATCTATAGCATTACTTCCTTAAAAGATACTGCTGCAAATGAAAAATATGGATTCACTCCTGAGTTTCCTGTAAAAGTTGGTACAGGACCCAAAAGCGGACCGGCAAATCAGCGTGCTTATCTGGAATTGCTGATTGATCCCTCAGGGAATCAGGTGACCTACGAACGATTGGGAAGCTGCTGTGGATACCCATCAGAAAACAGCCCTTTTGGAATGGCTTTGCTCGATAAATATGAAATCCGTTTCACGGACAAAGAGGGAAAGAAAAAAAAGCGCATCGTTTATATTTCATTTTACGACTACGAAGAACCGAAAATTCTAATCGGATTTTCAGCAAAAAATCCTGGTTGATAATCTGACCTGAAGGTTCTTTGTTCCCTGATTTCGATTTTTTTCCTCCATTTTGACAGGCATAAGTTTACCCTTCACTTTTTCGGGATCTCCGGTCAATTCGTTAAAAGAAAATTAATTCCCGATTCATGGGGTTACTTTACTACCCGCAGTGGAATATATAGCGGCAAATAAAAAACATGAAAACGCTGTTTGCCTGCATTCTTCCATTCCTGCTCCTATTTGTTTTTAGTTGTAACAGATCAGATAGTAAATATGAAAAGTTGGCCGCACCTTATTCCGACAAAGACAAATCTGACATTTCCGATTCTCTCCGCCTGGTAAAGACAGCAAAAATTGAATTCAGGGTTAAAGATGTTTCACAAACGGCAATTGAAATTTCGACCCTTGCAAAACAATTGAACGGAATGGTTTTTCACCTTAGTGAAACCTCTGCTGTAAGCGAAAGCAATGAATTCAGGATTTCCAAAGATTCGTTTTCTATTGTACAAGCTTATACAGCTAAGGCAGATATGACTGTAAGGGTGCCTGCGGAGCATCTCGAACAATTTGTTTACAGGGTTGCTGAACTTGGCTATCATACTGATCTTCTTCAGTTGGATATCGATGATCGCAGTCTTGGTTACCTCGAAAATTCTTTAAAGCAGCAAAACCGTAAAGCCCTGCTAACAGTCCCTTATACCAACTCAAAGAAATCATTTTCTGACCAGTCGGTATTGTCGGTAAGAGATGATATTACTGATCGCCAGATCAGCAATAAAGCCATAGATACAGATGTAAAGTACAGCCTGGTTGGTCTTCATTTCATACAGCATCCTGTGGTTAGAAAAGAAACAGTAGCAGATCATCATGTGTCTCAATATAATCTTCCATTTGCGTTGCAGTTAAAAAATGCGCTGAATCAGGGATGGCAGATCTTTACTGTTTTTTTAATTGTGATCGCACATTTATGGATCTTCATTCTCACCGGAATTGCGGGATTTTTCATCTACAGATTTTATAAACAAAAAAGAAAAGTTGCTGTTTCACCTGTACAGCAGGGATAATGCAGGTAACCTGCAATTGAATTTCGCGGGTCAATATTGATTTTTATTTCTGGCCTGGCTCCTTTAACTTAAAGCCTTGAATTAAAATCGATCAAAATGGCCAGGAATATTTCCCGTATTACAATCAATGCTCCAAAGGAAAAACTTTGGGAAGCGCTTACCAGTATAGCGGGAGTTAAGCAATGGCAATTCGGCAGCGATCTCATTACCGATTGGAAACCGGGCAGTGCAATCAGATTCCGGACAGTCTGGGAGGATAAAGTGTTTGAACAATGGGGTACTGTGCTTGAATTTAAACCATTCGGGTTGATAAGGTATAGTCTTTTTGCCCCGAGGCCCGATCTCGAAGATATACCTGAGAATTATTTTGAAATGGTTTATAATTTATCAGAAGAAGCCGGTAAAACCAATCTTGAAATTGTGCAGATTGATGAGAGGCCAGGCGCTGTTCAGGAAGACCCGCAGGGTGAGGAGAATCCGATACTCCAGTCACTCAAATCATACGCTGAGTCGATTTGATCCGGAGCTACATTGACTTCGACATAATTAAATAATAAATGGGAGAAACAGTTACTATTTCAACAGTCAGTTTCCCGAAAAGCAAATTAGTCGCGGCGGCCGTAGTTGGCTTCATTGCATGGTTTGCTGTTATTGTACAGTTATTTCTGAATACCGGAACGGTAGCGAATTTTTTCAGTTATTTTACAATTTTGTGTAACCTGCTGATTGCTGTAAGTCTTACCTTTATTGTGGTATTTCAGAACTCGGCTGCAGGAAAATATTTTGCGCGTCCGTCAGTCGAAACCGGAATCGGGCTCTATATTTTTATTGTCGGATTTATTTACAATCTGGTTCTCCGGAAGCTCGCTACTTTAAGCGGTTTCAGGCTTTTAGTTGATAATACCCTGCACGTATATATTCCCCTGCTCTACCTCTTGTACTGGATAATTTTTACAGAGAAAGAAAAGCTTCCATTAAAATCAGGCTTCAGGTGGCTTTGGTTTCCTCTGCTCTATCTGATATATACATTGATCAGGGGATCGGTGATGGATTGGTACCCATATCCATTTCTGAATGTGGTAAAGCTGGGTTACGACAAAGTAATTGTAAATATTTTTGTGATGCTGGCCGTTTTCCTTATAGCCGGGATCGTGATGATAGCTATAAGCCGGATGCTGGCAAAAAAAGAATAGTTGATGGTTTTTTTATCAGAAAAAAATTAATCTAATGAGCACAGAAACTCCTTACCATATTCTCTACGACGAAAAATTAGGTGCTGTAGTTATGGATTGGGATGGTTATGCCACCAGTGAACAATTCCGTGAAGGGACTGAACTGATGTTGAATGTAATGATGCGTTATAAAACCGGAAAGGTCCTGGCCAATATCAAGGACATGATTCTGATAGGCCGTGAAGACCAGGACTGGCTGGAAAAAACTTTCCTTCCCCGCGCTATCAGTTTTGGTTTTAGATTTATTGCGATCATCAGACCCGACAATTATTTTAATAATGTGGCAGTTGAATCGATTTCCTATAAAATTGATAAGGAAAAACTGGGTCTACAATTTTTTGATAGTAAAACAGAAGCCATTAGCTGGTTAAAATCGATCTGAAAAAATGATCCGTAAAGCAGAATCGGCTGATGATTTTCTGGCCATTGAAAATCTGGCGCGGGAAATTATTCCTGAATTTTATGCCGGTATTATTCCACACGATCATAACCTCTTTTTTATAGAGAAATACCAGACAGTCAGCGCCATTACCGCACAGCTTAAACAAGGCTACGAATATTATCTGATAGAGGAAAAGCTCCTTCCCGTTGGGTACTTCGGTTACCGCTTTGTTCCCGGAGAAAGCAAAATGCTTTTGAGTAAGTTGTACCTGCTCAGGAATTTCCGTGGCCAGGGTATGGGCACCGCAGCAATGGATTTTATCATACAGAAAGCAGTATCTCTCCAACTGAATCAACTCACGCTTACGGTCCATCGTGAAAACAGAAGAACGATCGGTTTTTATGAAAGATATGGATTTCAGATCAGCAGAAATCTGACCAATGAGTTTGAAAACGGCCATACAATTCTTGATTATGAAATGACCAGGTCCATGAGACCGGAAATGCCGTTCTGATATTTATCCTGATGTTTTTTCCTGATTTAAAAACCGACTCAATAATCCGTGTGAGGTCGCACCAGGAACGCCAACTGCTAAAGTCCACAAAAAATAAAGAAAAAATTTGCGCAAGTAGATGCTTGCATATATATTTGCAAGCAAATACTTGCACATTATGGAGGCACGCAGGGATGTATTTCAGGCAATCGCAGATCCGACCCGCAGGGAAATTATTGGTATGCTTGCCCGCAAAACCCAGAACCTGAATACACTGGCTGAAAATTTTGATGTCAGCCGTCAGGCAATTTCGCTTCATATTAAAATACTGACTGAATGTGGCCTGATCACTGTAACTCAGTCCGGTCGGGAACGGTACTGTGAAGTAAAACTTAAAAAGCTCAATGAGGTTGCCAGCTGGGTTGATCAATATCGCCAATACTGGGACAAGAAACTGGATTCACTCGAATTATATCTTGATAAACTTCAAAAACAAAAGAAAAATGGACGCAGAAAATAAATCGTTCAGCCGCGACGGAAATAAAATAATTCATACAAGATTGCTTAATGCGCCCCGGGAACTTGTATGGGAAGCGTGGACAAATCCTGAACATATAAAGGAATGGTGGGGCCCGGATGAGTTTACGGTTACCAACAGGAATATGCAGGTACAGGATGGAGGTCAATGGAATTTTATCATGCATGGCTTTGGCAAAGACTATGAAAATAATGTCCGGTATAAGAAGGTGGTAAAGCATTCACTACTTGTTTTCAGAAACGGAGACGAAAACGACGAGTTGGGTTTTGATGTAACTGTGAGTTTTGAATCCAAAGGAAAACAAACACTGCTTACGATGGTATCGGTTTTCAGTTCTTCTGAAATAATAGACAAATTAAACAGGGAAGTGAATGCAATTGAAGGAGGTAAGCAAACAATGAATCGCATGGAAGCGTATGTAAATGCACAAAGCAAATTATATCAACAGGCAAAAACAAATCGTATATCAGCAGTAAGTACTTATCTGAATTTTCCCGGCAATACCGAAGAAGCTTTTGAATTTTACAGATCCGTTTTTGGTGGCGAATTCTATGGCAACGGGGTACAACGCTTTGGTGATATCCCTGCCCAGGAAGGAATGCCGCCATTGTCGGATACAGATAAGAAACTTATTCTTCATATCGGATTGAAAATTACCGGTGGTCATGTAATTATGGCAACAGATTCGCCTGAATCTTTTGGATTGAAACTGGACTATGGTAATAACATGCATATCAACCTTGAGCCTGACAGCCGTGAAGAAACAAAAAGACTTTTTGATGCATTATCTGCCGGGGGAAAAATAACCATGGAATTACAGGATATGTTCTGGGGAGCCTATTATGGAAGCTTCACTGATAAATACGGGATTAATTGGATGGTTAATTATGCTGATGAAGAAATTAAGCAATAAGAATGAGGAGGTAGGAGAAGAGCAAGAGCAAGAGGAAAAAGCAGAAACAGAAACAGTGACTAGCGCGTAGGCATCAAATCTCCAAACGCCGGCTGTTCCCTTCTGCCTTCTGCCTTCTGCCTAAAGCCAGCTAATGGCATATGACTTCTGGCTTCAGGCTTCGGACTTCTCACTTTTCCCTAAATTCGCCCCTTAACATTTCTGAAATTTGCGGATCTGTATGTTGACCTGATTCAACTCCGTATTGAAACCAGCACTATGAAGAAAATGGCGTTTATCCCGGCCCGTTTAGGTTCTATCCGTTTTCCAGGTAAATTGCTTGCAGACCTTGCCGGCAAGCCTGTATTAATCCGTACATGTGAATCAACAATGCAAACCGGGTTATTTGATGATGTGGTTGTGGTTTGCGACGGACCGGAAATTGAATCTGTGGTAAGAGAATACGGATACACTGTTATCAGGAGCAGGAAAGAACATGAAAGCGGAAGTGACCGGATTGCAGAAGCTGTTGAAAATCTTGATGTTGACGTTATTTTGAATGTACAGGGCGATGAGCCATTTACCAGGAGAGAACCGCTCAGTGATTTATTGGATGTATTTGAAGGAGCAGAAGGTGCCGCTGTTCAGGTAGCTTCGCTGATGAGGGTTTTTTCTGATGAGGCTTCACGGCTGGATCCTAACAATGTAAAAGTAGTTGTGGATCTGAATTTTAATTCACTACTTTTTTCCCGTGCACCCATTCCTTATGTGCGCGATCACACCAAAAAGCTCAGCGTATACAAACATATCGGTGTATATGCTTTCAGAAAAAAAGCATTGATGGATTTCACAAACTGGCCTGTAAGTCCTCTTGAAGCACTCGAAAAAATTGAATGCCTGCGTTATCTGGAACATGGCATCCAGTTGAAAATGGTGCTGACTGATTTTACCGGAGTTGGCGTCGATACACCGGAAGACCTGATCCTTGCCAATAAGTATTACCAGGAATTGCAGGACGGTTTGAAATAAGATCCAGAAAAGGTATATCTGCTTATCTGATTCTTTCCCTCTGATACATGGGGAAACAACCTGAAAGAAACTGGTGCTAAAAGAAATCAATCCCGGATTGAAATCCATCAACCGGTTAAAACTGCAAATAGGCTTCCACTCTTCGAAATGACATATCTCTTAACCGGCAAGTCGATACAGTAGGGCCTGCTGATTAAGTTATATGAGCTAAGATTTTGTATTTTGATGAAAATCTTGTTCCTGTTTAATTTCGACAGTGTCAATGAACTACCTCGCAGCAGAGCTGACGAGGTATCAAAACAAACGCAGCTGCTGCTCATGGACCTTCTTGTATTCCTTCTCGGAGCCCTGGGATTTCACATATTGCTGAATTGTATTTT
>JAATGW010000439.1 GCA_015654495.1 Chitinophagales bacterium | reverse complement strand
TTTTAGTCCGGAAATTTTCCCATAAACACCATACCTTTTTAAGCCAGCGCTTTGATCGTGTTATCGGCGGCGGGCGGATTCACTTTGCGTCTGCGATGACATTGCTGGGGTATACTGACGGAGCGGATTATACTGCTGGTGTCAGTTATCTTGAACTGACTGAATTTATTATCAGGCATGGAGCACAGGTTAACGAGGACCTGGAAGAACTTTGGCGCAGAATCGTGTTGAACATATTCATTAAAAATACGGATGACCACCTGCGTAACCATGGCTTCCTGTTAACAGAACAAGGTTGGATACTTTCTCCTGTCTACGATGTCAATCCATTCGCTGACGGAAATGGACTGACCTTAAATATTTCTGAAGATGATAATTCCCTGGATCCGGACTTAGCCCGGACAGTGATCCGGTATTTCCGGGTTTCTCAAAAACAGGCTGATAAAATAATTGAGCAGGTTCGTGTGACCGTTAGTAACTGGAGGGCAATCGCTTCACGGATTGGGCTTTCAAAGCGGGAGCAGGATTTGATGGAAGGCGCGTTTATATAGGGCCGCAATTTATGTTTCAGAAATCTACATTATACACCGGGTATTATAGATTCGAAACCTGAAATAGATGTATTCTTTTACAATAGCATACCCTCAATTTTTACTGCTGGCTGAGGCGCAAATGATTGCGATCAAAACACCTCTTCAGGAGAAACCGACATCCCGCAACACCGTTTTTATCAAGAAAAAAAGTACGGGGATGATAGCTAGTGAATAACGAGTCCATCAATCTTCCTCTCGCTCTTTCTCTTGCTCTCGCTCTTTCTCTTTTCTCTTGCCGTTTTATTTGCCTAACTAGCATTAATTTACATATCTGCTGATCAGTAATAAAAAACGCTTCAGCAAATATCAAAACAAGGCAAAATCATGGCTAGATCAAGACGCAAATTTCTTCAAACTGCACTGGGTATGGGCATCTTAATGCCCTTTATAAAAGCTTCCGCAGGTCCGTTCGCTCCCTCTGCCTGTTTTAATTATTTACCAGGTAATGCCAGGCGTCCAAACCCATTGAAAATACTGGTCCTCGGCGGAACCGGTTTCCTGGGTCCGCAACAGATCGCCTATGCGCTGGAGCGTGGTCATAGCATCACCACTTTTAACCGGGGCCGAACCGTTCCTACCACACAGAAGGATGTGTTTCATAAAGTGGAGCAATTGATTGGCGACCGCGAGAATAATCTCGAAGCACTGAAGAACAGAAAATGGGATGCCGTTATTGATAATTCAGGAAACAAATTAAACTGGGTTAAGGATTCGGCACAGCTGCTGAAAGACAATGTTGATCTGTACATCTACACTTCATCCACGGGAGTATACTACCCTTATCTCGGATCGGATATCAAAGAAAATACAAAGGCCGTACTAACTGTTCCGCCTGGGTTAAAGGAACCGCAGTTGTCAGAATACAGCTATGGTGTAATGAAGATCAATTCCGAGCTTGAAATAAGAAAGGCTTTTGGTGATAACCGCTCCATCATCGTGCGGCCAACATATATGATGGGCCCTGGTGATCGCACTGAACGATTTATCTACTGGCCGGTGCGGCTAGGCAGAGGCGGCGATATCCTGGTTCCCGGAAAAGCAAATGATCCGGTACAGTATATTGATGTACGCGATGTGGGCAACTGGATGATACGACTGATCGAAGAACGGAAATCAGGGATCTATAATGCAGTCGGACCGGCTTCACCAACAGGAATGCATCCTTTTGTATATGGCGCTTATGCGGCTTTCAGTACTCCCGCGAATTTTATTCCCGTTACCGCTTATGATTTTCTGAAAGCTGAAAAAATAATGGAAGTCATTCCCTGGATCATGCCGGTTGATGAAAATAAGGGTTCTGCACGCATCAATAATCAGCATGGAATGGCCAACGGACTCACACTTACTCCGCTTGCAGATAGTGTAAGGGATATGTTCGACTGGTGGAATTCTGATGATGTAAAACAGGATCGGAGAGATAAGCTCGTATCAGGTACGGATGCGTTGATGAGTCGTGAAAAGGAAATCCTGGAAAGATGGAAGCGCAAACGTTGAAAGGAGATCGACCATTTTTTGAATCACAATCAGGTTCCGTGCACAATAATTTTATATACAAAGAACGATGACCTTAAATCATATCAATTTAGTTGTCC
>JAATGW010000691.1 GCA_015654495.1 Chitinophagales bacterium | reverse complement strand
TTTATGGTTATACACTCAAAAATTTCCAAAATCGGCTGGTAGCTTAAGAGTTTTCCGATTATCACATGGATATTCTGCGGAGTTTCCAGAATCGATGACTGCAATCGCAGCGAAGATGAAAGACGATTGGTTTTAAAAGCATTTTTGTTGCTCAATACCACAACCTGCCCCAATTCATTTTCAGAAAGTGATAACTGAATTTTTACTTCCGTTGTCTGGCCACCAACTATCTCAACATCCTTATCAAAATCTTTATGCCCGATAAGACTTAATGTGAGCGTATAAGGTCCCTGTTTTAAACCGGTAATAGTAAAAACGCCGTCGTTATCTGCGATTCCGGATTTCGAAAGGCCCTTTACAAGAATGGTTACACCTTCTCCCGGTTTGCCATCTGATGTAGTTACTGTTCCGCGCACAGATCCCGTTTGTGCTGAAGCTGAAATGCAGGATAACAGTATAAACGATATACTGATAAATGTAGATTTTCTCATAGCGGTCTGAAGTAAATTTTGATTGTATATATTATTCACATTATTTCTTTTATCATGCTGAATTCAATATGAACTTCAGCATGATGAAGAATGCAAAGCTATATACCAACCAAAGGCTTCAGTTTTGTATTCGGGAAAATCGTTTTCGAAATCAGGAAATGTTATACGTTCAACGTTGAACGTATAGCTTAGAACATCAGAGCAAGGCCTGCCTGCGCAGTCTGACTTTTCCATTTATCGCGGTTGTCAATATCATTCATATTATTCAGTCCAACACCATAACGTGCGTATACTCTGAAAATACTAATGTTCAATTGAACTCCACCTACGAGGGAGACATTACCGGTTTTGAATGCAGTTTTACCATCTTCAAGCAATGATTTTTCTTTTGACATAAGGATGCCGAATTGCGGACCTGCCTGCAAAGTAAGGAGAGGTATTGGACGGAAATTGATCAGCAATGGGATGGTGAGATAATTCAGTTTAACATCCTTGACCATTCCTACATTAACAGAATGATACAAAGTATCAAAAGCATAACCCGTTTGTACATTACTCTGATTAAATAATACTTCCGGCTGGATGCCGATCTTATTTCCAAGCATGATTTCCACTGCGCCACCTACATGATACCCATAATTGAATTCATCTTTAAATGACTTGCCATCTATCTTGTACATACTGGCGCCGGCCTTGATTCCGAATTTTAAACTCTGTGCCTGTGTAAGGCCAACCGTAGTTGTGAAAAAAATCACAAGGAAGATTATTCTTTTCATGTTGAGCTGATTTGAGGTATAACGCACACAGCTTAGGAAAGATAATAAAAGCTATTCCAAATATTTGTTAAACAGGCAATTGTTAAAACATATATGCTGCAGTAACAGAAAAAATATTACTGATGTGTTTGTCTGTTTCAGGAAAATAATAACTGAAAAAATAGCCCGGAGAAATAGAAAATCCTCCGAAATAATAAGACAGGTTTACGGCAAATGCTGCAGACTGAATTCGAAATCCTGTATTTTCTGTACTTGCTGAATTGTAAATTCTATTGACAATCCTGTACTTACGGTTACTGATTAATCTTTTTCTTGAATCGATATCATATTGCTGTGATCCAGCTACGAGCATGAGCTGCGGAATAAACGAGATGCCATCATTTGAACTGAAAATTTCATCCCATTCAAACGGGTGAGAAACTAAAGCTGTGAGAGAGAAATCCTGCAGTCCAATATTTGTAGTATCGGTTAACCTTCGGGGTATGTTGAATATAAGTGTATCGGCCTGGCTGATCTCTGAATAAGATCCCGTGCCCCAGCCTGCACTTATGCCCGTGCGAAGCCAGCCTTTTCGTGTTTGAATATAAACAAACAGTTCATGATTGAATGGTGTGGCATACTGGCGAAGATCTTTCTCCTTCAGGTAATAGGAGTAGGATATACCAAACGAGATTTTTTTTCCTCCGAGATAATCGTAGGATGGTGTGAAAGCATACTGATAAAATTCCGGTCGGTCTTCCGGACTGCTCAGGTACGCAATCGCATTGATACCAAAACCTGATTTGTGAAAATAAAAAACAGAAGGCGTGAGAGCAATCCGGTTTATTGCCTGTTGTGCATTAAAATTATTATTCTTAACACTGAATAGCCTGTATCCGGCGCCAACACTTACAGAAAAGAAACTGATCTTTCTGCTCATCGAATCCAACATGGATTTCAGGTCTTCAAGTAGTGCTTTATCGAGAAAAATGCTGTCAGAAATTTCCTGTGATATACTATCTTTTTTTACAGGTTCCTGTGCATGCAGGCGTGAAAAACAAAGGCCCAGGATCAGCAACCATACAGTGTGTTTCAATTTCATTAGCTCCAGAGTAAGTTAGCCTTATCAGACTTTCAATTAAGATAATAGTTTAACGATTGCTTAAAACTATTATTGGATAATCTTGTGCAAGGCGGATCACACGGAGGTTAAGCGTTTAGAAAAAGCCAAACGGGCCGTCTGATAACTCATTAAGTGAGTTCTATCACCGTGATCTCGGGCATAATCACAACTCTTCCGGGGTAACCAAGAAATCCGAAACCGCGGTTTACATATAGTTTCTGCTGATCATCTTCATACAAGCCCGCCCATTGTTTGTACATATATTGTACCGGGCTCCAACGGAATCCCGGGAGCTCTACACCAAACTGCATCCCATGGGTGTGACCGCTTAGTGTGAGATTAATGTCTTTAAAAGTTTTTCTGACTTCCGCATCCCAATGGCTTGGATCATGACTAATCAGTATCTTAAACGGATATGCGTCTGCACCTGCGTAAGCTTCAGGCAGTTTGCCGT
>JAATGW010000055.1 GCA_015654495.1 Chitinophagales bacterium | reverse complement strand
TTGCATGGGATTTATAAAGTCAATTTATTGCATTCCGCAACCCGTCAAAAATTTTCAAAAGTGGTCACCCTTTCCAACGCACAGAAAACTATTCTGAAGGCTTTAAAATGTAGTGTATAAAATAGCAGCCAAATTTGGGTTATTAGCAATTATCAGAAACAGAACGCCATATCCTGACTTTAAAAATCAACCCGGTTCATCTTCAACGTGCCACCAGTTCCACCCGCCGGTTCAGTTTCTTTCCGGCATCAGTACCGTTAGTCGATATGGGTGCCAGCGGGCCTACACCGGCAGGTACAAGTCTCGATGCTGCGATATTGTAATTTTTTATCAGTTCGTCTGTGATGGCCCTGGCTCTTTTCTCTGAAAGATTTTTATTGTATTCCAGTGTACCCTGCATATCTGAATGGCCTACAACATAGAGATTCAATGAAGGATTGTCACGCAGTAACCTCGCTATTTCATCCAGCGCCGGTTTGGATTCCGGTTTTATATCTGCTTTATCGAAATCGAAGAAGATGCCATAGAGGGCAATTTTACCGTCGGCTTTGATTCCTTTTAACATCTGTCCTGCGTCTACTTTGATAAGGTCGTCTTCCATTTGCGTTTTTTCCAGGATATCCACCAGCACTGTTTTTTCAGTTGCAGTATATTGAGCAGTACTAACGGTAACGAATACCTCTCCCTCAGGTTTTTTCAGTGTTGCAGCGATATAGGCAGTTCCGCCCGAAGTGGGCGTACCCTGGAGCAACCGGATATTTTTTCCCGAAGCGTAAGGATTGCTCTCATAAAACGTATTCAGGAATGTGCGGCCACCGATCTTCTGCGAAACGTTTTTCGTATCATCAAGGCCTTCCGCCAGAATTTTAAATCCGCCCTTGTTTAATGCGGTCTGGTAGTTGCGATAGATTTCCGTTACCGTAGTAGTACCGGTTATTTCATAGTAAATGCGGGTAAGTCTTCCATCTGCTTTTACCCATTGTTTAATTTCTTTATAGCCCGTTTGCGGACCGGTAGCAATATTGTAGGTCGTAAATTTCTGGTCTTCAAAATATTTAATTGTTGCACCCGGATACCGCGTGATCAGCGGGTGGTCCTTAGTTCCCTCGATATCCTGTGCAGAAATCAATGAAGGAATGGCAACCATGTACAGCAGTGCAATCGGGAATGATCTGGTCATGGCAGTGATGGTTGATGATGAAAAGGGGAGGATGATGGGTAGGTGTTTTCCGGGAAGGAAGTGAAGGAGGAAATAGGCCAGGGCGGGATATTTTAAAAGTAGCAATTATTTTCATTTCGGAGAGCAGGAATTATCTTTTGTCTGGCAAACACGCCAGGTGGGTTTTCCATGGTGGACAACTTTTGATTTTAAGTCTTTTACTGTGTAATGCCAGGTCTTTCTATTTGCCGCTCCTATGAATTCATTGACAACACCGCATCTTTCCTACCACACCTGGAGCCATGCTCCACCTGCGGCAGATCAACTGACTATGATCATGCATTTCTTAATCAAGACTCTGGCACCGGCTTCTGCGCCAATATCCATAGTAAGAAAGACTGCTCCGCTATGCCTCCCTGGTGACGGATCAGCTCCGGGATATTTTTCCTCAACAAACAGATCAGGATAAACGGCTTTTGCAGCTGTTGCACAAAGCGTATGTGGGTGGGCGCTATGATGAGGGATTTAGGATTGGGTATGTAGAGGTGGGGGAGTTGATGGAGAGGGTGGGGAGGTTGGTGGGGATAGCGGAATGTCTTTTTCCCGACTCTTCCCGCTCTTTCCTTCGCGGCTATGGTTTATAACTTGGAAAGCCTATACAATTCGCAAATGGTAGCCGGGAAGCCGGGGAGGACGGGAAGAAGCGGGAAAGAATACTTTCCGTGTATTTCTTCCCGGCAGAAAAAGGATAGTCGGAAAGGAAACAGGGCAGGTAATAAATCCAGGAATTGTACAAGCTTTGGGTTATCGGAATTGTTATCCACATACCTTTAAAAGAAAATCAGAACAGGATGCAGAAATATGAGTATTTTCCTGAACGAGGCTTTACTATTAATAACAGCTACCATAAGATCGCAGATAATTGATGTTCAAAGTCAACGAATTGGCAAAATTGTGTCAAAACACACTTCCATACTCCCAGAATCGTTACGGATAGAGGGATTTTGCGTCTTAATTAAAATCAGGCCCGTTAGTTGCAATATTTTTTGAGAATGATGACTACCTTTGCACCCCGAAAAGGTTGATGAAAAATACTTCAAACCTTACATGGTATGAAAGAAAAGAACGCTCGTTTCAACAAACAAACCGACAAGGGCACATATTCCGATAAAGTGCATCACGGTGAAGTAAAGCGTACTGCCAGATTTTCCAATGACGCCCCCGCTGCATTGGGTCAGAATTTAGCAGCTGAGAAAGGTGTCTCTGGCGCTAAATCCATTCTCACTGGTCAGTTTTCAAAAAAGAAATAATCATTTTTTTGGCTCGTTTGAACTAACCTAAACCAAATCAATTGGCCATTGGACACCACCGCATTTGACCAGAAGAAAAACGCGCGTTTGACAGAATGGAAGGCCTGGCAGTCTGCATTCCAGGAAACCTGAAAAAAATCCACCGGATATCTGATACTTTACAAGTATCGTGTGTCCGGGAACTTTCAGTAATTTCGAATCTGAAAAAAGCAAGAGAAAAAAACTCTCTGCCAACTGATTTTTCTAACTGTATCTGTGTTTTTTATTTCCAGGGGAAATATAAACTCGTTATTGACATCAAAGTTTATCACCCATATTTCCGGCAATACCAGATTCTAAGAAAATAGTTTTTAGATATTCATCAACATAAGCCTGAGGCAATTTTTCCTGTTCCAACCTGTTCATGGTATTCAGCGCCCTCAAGTGCTCATATACGGCGGCCTCTTGCGTGCTGAGCAAGGCAAGGTTCTCTGCTTTGTTGCGGGAACCGGTTGTAGTATATATTTGAAAATTTTCAAAGGTTTCCCTATCCATCATGATGCTTTTAGCTTGTGGATAATAGCTCCTGAGTTGATGTAATATCTGGAATCCATGTTCATCAATATCACCCCAATAAAAAATTTTTCTGAGTTGCAACCATTCCACGTCTTTTAGATAGCTGATGTTAAACCCGCCGCCACTCCAAAGCGAGATAGTTGAAGAAAGAACTGGCAGAGTGAGAAAATTCATTTTATTTTCAGTGATCAATACATGTTCAGCAGGCCACTCTGTCTTTTTAAAATCTGAAAGCGGAATGCTGATGTCCGATAAATTGCCTGCAAAGTACATTGCCGGATCCAGCATCCTGATCCTGATCAACGGCTCGTCATGTTTTAAAAAATAACGATCGGCAAAACGTTTTTGACCGGCATTACGAATATGATCAGGTATGAGAAAATCCAGTAGGGATTGTATTAGTGCAGCATTGTCTTCAATAAATTTTGTATGTACCTCCAGTGGCAATTGCCGAATATAAAGATCAGGTCTGGGCGTTGACAAAAAATATCTACAAACTTTAATGATATCGTTCCAGGAAGTATCGCTGTCGGTCAACTGCAGGCAATAATCTAAAGACCATTTTTTCAAAGCAGGTATGGTAGTACTGAGCAGTTCATAGTTCGACAAAAAACTTCTCCATTCTTTTCTTTTCCCGGTAAAAGACAAATAGTCTTCTGCGGTTTCGAATACCAGGCTTTCAGGCAGCTCATGTTCGCCAGTCCGCCGGAAACTGTAATTGGAGGTTTTTACAGTGTAACCGGAACCGGTTTGATCCTTCGAATGACGATAGAGTAGATCTATTTCCTGTTGCAGGGCTTCGAAACGACCGGTGATTTGTCCGGATTTTACTTTCCCGATGCGGTCTATCGTTTTAGGAAAAAAAACTTCCCCTGAAATATGGCTTTGCAAAAAGAACTTCCACCATCCCAATGCCTGCTTCTTTATTTCTTCCGGGCTTATCATGATTCAGAGGTATGCTGAAAAAGGTTATTGTGTTTTCGCTTTTCAGTTTCATATTCTTCCTTTGTAAAGTTGCTTACCTGGGAATTGTTACCCTCCCTGTTGCTTACGAAGTGAAAAGAATTGACGTGCGATTCTATCACATGTATTTTCTGCAACGGCGTCACGATGAGTAGTTGCAGATTGAGCTTCTTAAATAACTCTAACCCATAGCGGGTACTTTCATCACTACCACGGCCAAACGCTTCATCTATTACCACGAAACGAAAACTGCGGCTTTTGCTTTCGCCGAACTGTAAACCAAACTGGTAAGCCAGTGCACTGGCAAGGATGGTATAAGCAAGCTTTTCTTTCTGTCCACCGCTTTTCCCACCTGAGCCCTCATAAAATTCCTTTTCCGTATGATCAGCCCTGTACCGCTCGCTGGCATTAAACTCAAACCATTGCCTCACATCGGTAACTGTATTTGTCCAATCCCTGTCGATATGATCCATGCTGGCAAAACGTTCCAGGATTCGTCTTACCTGTTCGTACTTTTCTTCGGTATATAATTCATTATTACTACTAAAAGAATGGATATAACATTTTTTCAGTTCTTCCCTGAACAATCGCACTTCTTTATTTGTAGTGGCATCCATCAGAATGGTGATGTAGGTATCCTGTGCCGCATTATAAATAATTTCGGAAAGATGCTGGTTGATGGTACGGATCTTTTGTTTGATATCAGCCTCGTGTTTCTGTAACTGACTGTCAAAAACGGCAATGCTGTTAATCACGTTTTTATTCAGTTCTTCTTTAAATCGTTCTTCGTGGCGTTTCAGATCTTCAGAAACCAGTTGTTCATACTTCCTGATATATTCAGTACGAGCATCAATGTTGTCAGTTATTTCACTGTATTCAGCCTTCGAATGTTCTCTTATTTCCCGCATCTTTTTTTCAATAGAAGAACGGTATCCTGTTTGCCTTCCGCGCAGTCTTTTTAATTCGCCGCTCTCACCCTGGAATTGTTTTCTGAATTCTTCCTGCCTGTTGTCAATATTTTTTAGTGTAAGGCTTTTACCTGCCAGTTTTTCGCTGATCATGGGATACCACTTATCTTTCAGATGCTGCGCCAGTTGCTCTTTTTGTTGTGCGGTAGTATTTTTTTGATCTTCGAAATTGCGGGTATCCGATTTCAAACCACCAATATTTTCCGATAGCTTTTTGTTTTTTTCTTTTGTT
>JAATGW010000761.1 GCA_015654495.1 Chitinophagales bacterium | reverse complement strand
GAATAACTATGGGCCTATTCCAGGAAGTGCCGAAGAAAATTTCGGAAGAATATTAAGCCAGGATTTTACCGGCAACTTGCGTGATGAATTGATCATTTCTTCCAAAGCAGGTTATCACATGTGGGAAGGGCCGTATGGTGAATGGGGCTCCAGGAAATATTTAATAGCCAGCTGCAATCAGAGTTTAAAGCGAATGGGTTTGGAGTATATAGATATATTTTATTCGCATCGCCCCGATCCGGAAACACCGCTGGAAGAAACTATGCAGGCGCTCGATACTGCAGTTCGCAGCGGCCGCGCTTTATATGCGGGGATTTCAAATTATACAGCTGAAGATGCAGAAAAAGCAATCCGTATTTTAAAAGATCTGGGTACGCCCTGCCTGATTCATCAACCAAAATATTCCATGTTTGAGCGTTGGGTTGAAGATGGATTGCTTGATGTATTGGAAAAGAATGGAGTGGGATGCATTCCTTTTTCTCCCCTGGCACAGGGAATGCTTACCGACAGGTATCTGAAAGGAATACCCGAAGATTCGAGGGCAGCAAAATCCCATGGCTATCTTCAGAAAAAAGAAATAACAGAAGAACGTGTTGCCCAGATAAAAGCCCTGAACCAGATTGCGCAAAACCGGAAGCAAAGTCTTGCGCAGATGGCCCTGGCCTGGCTATTAAAAGATATCAGGATTACTACAGTACTTATCGGTGCCAGTTCTGTTCAGCAGCTGGATAATAATATTGACTGCCTTAACAACAGCAATTTTTCTTCTGCTGAACTTGTAGCTATCGATTCAATCCTCGGCAAACGCTGATCATCAGGAAATAAATGAAAAATATACTTAGCTCTTTATTGCCGGCGGTTTTAATATTGGCATGTCATCTGAAAGCAGGAGCCCAAAAACCCTCGCCATTAATCGATAGAAAAGCTACTGTCGAAACAGTTAATCTCGCACGCAATCTTTTTCAATTATCCGCCGGCCATATCCTTTTCGGCCATCAGCATGCTACGGAATATGGCCATGGATGGTATGGCGATAAGGATCGGTCTGATGTGAAATCTGTGACAGGTTCGCATCCCGCAGTGATCGGGATTGACCTGATGGGACTGTCGGGACAGCCTGATTCATTGATTGACAAAACAATAAAAGATCTGCAACAAAATGTTTCGGCTACCTATGACCGTGGTGGAGTAACCACTCTTGCCTGGCATTTTTCAAACCCTGCATCCGGCGGTGGATTTTACTGGAAAGACAGTATTTCTAAACCTGCTGTGCAACTGATTATTCCAGGTGGTTCCTATCATGAGAACTACAAACAGATACTTCGGAAAATCGCAGTCTTCGCAAACGGAAGCAGGGGAGCTGACGGAAAACTGGTTCCTATGATTTTCCGTCCTTTTCATGAGTTTGATGGTAACTGGTTCTGGTGGGGGAAAGCACACTGTACAAAGGATGAGTTCATTTCTCTTTGGCGCTTTACAGTTAGTTATCTGCGGGACAGTCTTCATGTACATAATTTTATCTATGCATTTTCGCCGGATAATCTCTTCAATTCTGAAGAAACCTATCTCGATCGCTATCCGGGGGATGAATGGGTGGACATGCTGGGAACCGACAATTATGGAGACTTTGGCCGCGACGGTCGTTATAATTTAGAAGCCGGAATAAAAAAGCTAAAAATAGTTTCGGATTATGCATTAAAAAAGGGAAAACTGGCGGCCTTTACAGAAACCGGCCTGGAATCCATACCAAATCCCGAATGGTGGACCGGCACTTTATTGAAGGCGCTTAAAACCGAAGGATTAAGACTTTGCTATGTGCTGGTGTGGAGAAATGACGTCAGAAGCCCGATACATTATTATGCACCATATCCAGGTCAGGCCAGTGCAGACGATTTTATCCGCTTTTATAAAGATGGCTTTACAGTTTTTGAAAAAGAGCTCAACGGACTGTATTCCAAACGTTTAACGTTAAACGTTCAACGTTGAACGTGTATCGGGACATAATAAACCGCAGAATTTCAGGTTTATAGTACAGGCTGCAGTCCGCAGCCTGATTAATATCCGCCATGAATCATTCCAACAAAATGTTTCCCTTATATCTATGCACGCTTATTTTGTCGTTCGTTTCCTGTGAAAAAGGCGAAGTCCCGCCAACGCCGCCACCTGATGAAAAAGTAGTATACGAAACTGTTCCCGTGAAAAAATCAGTTACTCCCGGCATTATCGATGAAGTGTCTGGCATCGCAGCGGGTTTTACAAATCCCGGATTGTTATGGACCATTGAAGACAGCGACCGGCCTACGGAACTCGGTTTGATGGATAATACAGGTACGGTACAAAAAAAGATTTCAATTAGCGGCGTTACAAATCGCGATTGGGAGGATATGGCCACAGGCGCTGGTCCGGAGCCTGGTGTGAACTATATTTATATTGCCGATATAGGTGATAACGCTAAGGTATACACGGAGTATTATATCTACCGCATGAAAGAACCGGCCTCATCTGCAACAAATATTGATCTTACAGAAAAAATCGCAGTTGCCTATCCTGACGGCAGCCATGATGCTGAAGCGATGCTGATCGACAGGGCTACAAAGGATCTGTACATTATCACAAAACAGGATGAGAAATCGAAAGTGTACAAACTTTCATTTCCTTACCGTACCGACTTTGTTAATCCATTGGTATTTGTCACCGATCTTGATTACAACCTTGTTACGGCAGCCGACCTTTCTCCCGACGGGAAAGAAATGCTGATAAGAACCTATGGCGCTGTGTACCATTATACTGTTCCATCCGGCAAGTCACTGTCCTCTGTGTTTTCTTCTATTCCGGAACAATTACAACATGAAGCTGAAATACAGGGCGAATCCATATGTTTCGCAACTGATCAGTCCGGGTATTATACTATCAGCGAGAAATTTCTCAGCAATCCGGTTACTTTGAATTTTTACAGGAGGAAATGATCAGGCAGAAGGCAGTAGGCAGTAGGCAGTAGAAAACAGCCGGCGTTTGGAGATTGAATGCCTAAGTGTCTGTTTCTGTTTCTTGCTGTTCCTCTTTCTCTTTCTCTAGCCCTTTCCTCCTTCTCTTGCTGTTCCTGTTTCTGTTTCTGTTTCTTGCTGTTCCTCTTTCTCTTTCTCTTGCTGTTTCTGTTTCTGTTTCTGTTTCTTGCTGTTCCTGTTTCTCTTTCTCTTGCTCTTTCCTCTTTCTCTTTCTTTTGCTGTTCCTCTTGCTCTCCCTTTGAACTCACTTCGCCCTTCGTACTTCGTACTTCGGACTTCGGACTTCGTACTTCGTACTTATAAAAAAAGTTACCTCGGGGGTAACTCAAACAAAAATATTGCTGGCGGATATGATTTAACGGTATCCGATCATATTCTGCGTATTCTTACAGCCATTACGTGAGCTTGCTTTGGAAGCTGTACATGAAATGATGCTTACTGAAGCTGTAATGATCAATGCAAGAGCGATAACTAAACGTTTCATCTTTGTGGTATTTAAGTTTGAAATTTAGGGCACAAGTTAAACGGCGGGTTAAACCGATTGGCCAATCAGAGGAAGGGGACCACAATGTTATTATAGGTATCGGAGAAAAAGTGAAGTGATGTAAAATAACTTCATAAAATTCATATTTGCAAGAATTATACCCGGAAAAACTGTTTGACAAGCACCTGTAGAGAATAAGGCTTGCTTTTTCAGTAAGTTATATCCCGATTTTTTTTGAAAATTGGCTGCCATTCAGCAAAGAATTAGTTCCTGTTTGCTTTTGTTTTACGAATTTTATCCTTTTACCTATAACGCAAAGCATGAATTTTACCCTTACAAGACCACTGGCCTTTCTTGATCTGGAAACAACCGGCATTAATCTTACTTCCGACAGGATTGTGGAAATGGCGATTGTAAAGATATTTCCTGATGGTACCCAGCAGGTTAAGCGACGCCTTATCAATCCGCAGATGCCTATTCCAGCCTCCTCCACTGAGATTCATGGTTAACCGATGAAATGGTTAAAGATGCCCCCTCTTTCCGGCAGGTGGCCAATGAAACCAGGCAGTTTCTGGAAAACTCCGATCTGGGGGGGTATAATTCAAACCGCTTCGACTGGCCAATGCTTATGGAGGAATTCCTGCGCGCCGGGCTCGAATTCGATGTCACCAACCGCCGGCTTCTGGATGTTCAAAGGATATTCCATCAGATGGAGCCACGTACTTTATCTGCAGCATACAAGTTTTATTGTAACAAAACCCTTGAAGGCGCGCATAGCGCGGAAACGGATGTACTGGCCACCTGGCATGTATTTGAAGCTCAGCTGGAACGGTATGCCCAACTCGGCAATACGGTCGAGTCGGTTATGAAGGCTGTGGGCGACGAACAAATTGTGGATTTCGCGAGGAGAATAATTATGGAAAAAGGAGTTGAAATCTTTAATTTCGGAAAACACAAGGGAAGGCCGGTTGCGGATGTTTTGAAATCAGAGCCTCAGTACTATGATTGGATGATGAAAGGAGATTTTCCAATGCATACAAAACAGAAGCTCACTGAAATACTCAACCGTACATTGTTAAAGAAAGCCTAACCTTCACCCTTCAATCCATCACCCCGGAAATAGAATTATATTTTTGTATTTGCTTGTCACAATTAAATTTTTACAAAATTGGAAAAGCTGGTTGTCATTCCAACCTATAACGAAAAGGATAATATCCGTGAAATCACGGAGGTGGTATTCGGTCTGAACCAGGGTTATCATATCCTGGTGGTGGATGACAGTTCACCAGATGGAACGGGGAATATTGTTCGCTCGCTCCAGCGCAAATATCCGGGTCAGTTATTTCTTGAAGAACGTAAAGGTAAACTGGGTTTAGGTACAGCGTATATTCATGGTTTTAAATGGGCCCTCGCTAACGGGTATCGTTTTATTTTTGAAATGGATGCTGATTTTTCACACAGCCCCTATGATCTTGAAAAATTATATGAGGCCTGCAAATGGAACCATGCCGATGTGGCTGTAGGATCACGTTATGTAAGGGGCGGTAATGTTGACAACTGGCCCTGGAACCGGAATATGCTTTCCAAAGGCGGAGCTTTCTACACGAGATTAATCACCTGGATACCTGTAAAAGACCCGACTGCGGGATTTATGTGCTATCGCAGAGAAGTACTCGCAACAATCAATCTTGATGAAGTGACTTTTGTCGGTTATGCATTCCAGATAGAAATGAAATTTGCTGCCTGGAAACTGGGCTTTAAAATAAAAGAAGTCCCTATTACTTTTACTGACCGCAAGCTCGGGGTTTCTAAAATGAATAAGGGGATTGTGAAAGAGGGAATTCTTGGAGTACTCTCCATTCAATGGCAGAGTATGTTTAAAAATTACCGCCACAGGGTAAAGAACCGCTTTGAGGAAATAGCCCCTTTGATACAGGAGCAGGTAGTACACTGATAATTGAATCAGTAAGATATTTGAAATGATGCGGTGAATATTTATCGCATCATTTTTTATTTTATCACGGCGCTGTCTTAGTTTCACCGCACATGCGCCGCGCATTTCTCCAATTACATATCGCCGTTTTCCTTGCCGGATTTACCGGAATACTGGGAAGACTTATCACTTTAAATGAAGGATTGCTGGTATGGTACCGGGTGCTCATCAGTGCAGTTGCCCTGTTTTTGCTAAGATGGGCGATGGGAAGAAAGGTTTCCCTTAATAAAAATCAGTTGATCAGATTGCTTTTTATCGGAGCTACCATTGCTTTTCATTGGGTGTTCTTTTACGGCAGTATTAAGTATGCAAACGTTTCCATCGGCCTGGTTTGTTTTTCAGCAATCGGATTTTTCACAGCCGTGTTTAATCCGGTATTTACAAAACAGAAACTTGACTTCGGAGAACTGGCCCTGGGTCTGCTGGTCATATTTGGCATTTACCTGATATTTCATTTTGATGATCAATACCGGACGGGGATTGTGCTTGGTATAGTCGGTGCAATGCTCGCAGCAGTTTTTACTATCTGGAATAAAAAACTCTTGAATGAAATCGATTCAGTGACTGTTACTACATATGAACTTGCCGGAGGCTTGCTGGTGCTCAGTTTGCTGATGCCATTCTATCTCAGGTATTTCCCGCCTGATCATATCATACCCACCTTGTCGGATACAGGCTGGCTGCTTTTTCTGAGTTTGTTCTGTACAGTACTTGCGGTTAATCTCTCTATGAATGCATTAAGAAAAATTTCCTCATTTACTGTGAACCTGACCTACAATCTTGAGCCGGTTTATGGCATATTGCTGGCCTTTGTAGTGTATCAGGAAAATCAATACCTGGGCAAGGGATTTTATGCGGGATTTGCCATCATTCTTTTCAGCGTGATTCTGCAAAGCTGGAAAGTATGGCATAAGTCCCGAAAAACAATTCCTGCCTGAGTACCTGTTTTTTTATGCTTTCCTTTATACAACTCCTCGCTTCTCTGCATCCGAAAAGTTTTGTTTACTATCTTTAAAAAATTCAAAACCTTTTCCTTCCATGAAAAATAGTTTTCTTGTTTTCGTACTCTCATTTTTATTCTTATATGCATCCGCACAGAAAAAACCGCTGGACCATACGGTCTACGATCAGTGGCAGTCCATCGGTGAGAGAAAGATCAGCAACGATGGGCTTTGGGTTATGTATGTGATCCAGGTGCAGGAGGGCGATAATGAACTGGTATTGCAAAAAACGGATGGCAGCAGCCGCCAGTCTTTCCCCCGTGGTTTTGAATCCGTTTTTACTAACGATAATCGTTTTTCTATCTTCCGGATAAAAGCACCTTTTGCTGAAACACGCCAGGCAAAAATAAAAAAGAAGAAACCGGAGGAAATGCCAAAGGATTCTCTGGTGATTGT
>JAATGW010000700.1 GCA_015654495.1 Chitinophagales bacterium | reverse complement strand
CGTAGGAACGGTGAATCTTGTAGCGCCGGGTGCAAACCCGGCGAAAGCCAAATACAATTTCGGTTTTTCAGTTCCGTAGGAACGATGATCTTATAGCCCGGGATTTCAATCCCGGGAAAAAGGTGCGACTAACAACAGCGATGTAAGACGATATCCGGAATTCTCAGCCATTTTTTCCATTGCGCCAGAAACTGAAATTGTTACGCAATTCAACAAGTTCGGATACGGCTTCTTTGTTGATCCTCTTTAAACCGAGATAACGGATATGCGCTGTAAATGCCTTCCAGGCATCGAGCCAATGAAACATAAGGTATAACGTAACCGGCGCCAGCAATACAGGTAAAAATATCCACCACTTAAAAAATATTGAAGAAAAGATCAGCAGCAGTATATACCAGATATCGAAGATCATTCCACCTGCTACCGCACTTACACTGGTATACCAGTCCTTGCGTTTAACTTTTTTGTCGGCAATATATTTTGCACACAATACCGGGATAATCCCTGTTATTGCACCGCTTAATGCAAAAGGGAAGCCAAGCAGCAATCCAAAAAAATGCAGAACAATTGAATGATAGCGACGGATCACAGACCGGTCACTTAAGCCGTGATTATTTAATTTATGTTTATATCGAAATACCTGATCGGTAATATGGTTTGCAGCATAATCATCCATTTTGCTTACTTCAGCTGCAATATTTTTCTCTTCCGATATAACAAATTCTTTCTTTCTGTAATCGGAACGCCGGATACGGTCGTTTCTGAAATATTCCAGCAGTTGATTTATAAGGTCCGTTCTTTCAGGTTGATCAACATACAAAACAGTATTGCTGAATTTCTGCTGCAGATCACGTGTGAGCGCATTGATGGCTTTATTTGGATTTTCTTCATAGACCTCGCGATAGTCAGCAATCGCCGTACTTTCACCAACAGAAACAATCACGTTTGCACGGAACTGGTGAAAGCTATAGTTCACTCCTACCGGAATAACTTCAAGACCCATATCAAAACCATGTGTGGCAACAGCATGAAAGGCAACCCTCGCTGTTCCTTTTTTCAGTGGCAATAATATTCTTTCACGCCTGCTTATTCCTTCCGGAAAAATCAGGAGTATCTTTCTTTTTCTTAAAACCTCCTCTCCTTCTGCAAATGTTTCCTGGTTCCGGTGCAGGTCTTCCTTGCTGTGCTCGGCATTATAAATCGGGATCATGTGAACACCTTTCATCAGTTTAAATGCCAGGGGTTTGAATACATCACTTCTTGCATAAAAATACATTGGCCGGCGTATCAGCAAACCAATTACAATCGCATCCAGGAAGGAGGCTGAATGATTTGCAATCAAGATAACTGGTTTGTCTTTTGGGATATGTTCAGCGCCTGATAATACCATCCTGCGAAAGAAAACCTTCACGGCAGGCCACATGATTATTTTGGCAATGATATACAACATAGGCGGGAAGATATGGAAATCGTAAGAATCTCAAAACTGATCAGGGTATTTCCCGGTTTCCTTCTGAATTGTGTCATTTTTGTTAACACGATGTATAATAATTACTCAAATTCGTGAGGGAAAAATTATTGCCTGACACCTGCTCTTGCTGCATCATCGATTTGACGATTCCTTTATTTCTGTCACCGGCGTCAAAATAAGCCTGTATTCTCAGTGGCCGATGAAAAAATTGAAACCACTATCTTAGTCCCTTAAAAATTTAAAACATCATGAGCAAGACCGACCGCAGGCATTTTATCAGAAATCTTACATTGGGAACCGGAGCAATCGCCACAAGTCTGAATAGCTATGACTCGTTTGCAGCAACATCGACGCCCATGGCCACAAATATGTCAGGCTTTGCTGCGGAAAAGATGGATAAAGTAAGGATCGGATTTATAGGATTGGGGATGCGTGGTTCCGATGCAGTAAACAGAATAGGTTTTATTGAAAATGTCGAAATAAAAGCCATCTGCGATAAATTCCCTGACCGTGTACAGAAAGCAAATGCCGCATTAACAAAGGCTGGTTTGCCTGCAGCAAAAGGTTATGATGGCAATGATGGCTGGAAAGCGATGCTGGAAAATGAAGAGCTTGATCTCGTTTATATCTGTACCCCCTGGAGCCTTCACACTCCTATGGCTGTGGCTGCAATGAAAAGCGGTAAACACGCTGCTACTGAAGTTCCGGCAGCAAGAACTATTGATGAATGCTGGCAGCTGGTGGAAACATCAGAGAAAACTAAAAAGCATTGCATGATGCTGGAAAACTGCTGTTACGACTTTTTTGAATTGCTCACATTGAATATGGCCCGTAACGGCATGTTTGGCGAACTCTTACATGTGGAAGGCGCTTATATTCATGATCTGCGTTCACTCAATTTCGCAAAAGACGGGTATGTTGACATGTGGCGCCTGAAAGAAAATGCGACACGCAACGGCGACCTGTATCCGACCCATGGTTTAGGCCCTATTGCCCAATGCCTGAATATTAACCGCGGTGATCGAATGGATCACCTCGTGTCAATGTCCACCAACGATTTTCAGATGGGCCTGATGGCAAAAGAAAAAGCAGCCACAGATGATTTTTTCAAACCATTTGCCGATAAGAATTTCCGTGGTAATATGAATACAACAATTATCAGGACAGAAAAAGGAAAAACAATAATGGTGCAGCATGACGTGACATCACCAAGACCTTATAGCAGGATTCACCTGATAAGCGGAACAAAAGGAGTTGCTCAAAAATGGCCTTCACCCGCAAAAATTGCATTTGGACATGAATGGGTAAAAGCTGAAGAATTCAAAGCACTCGAAGAAAAATATACACCACCGATTGTAAAACATATCGGAGAGATTGCAAAAAATGTGGGTGGCCACGGCGGCATGGACTTCATTATGGATTGGCGATTGATTGATTGCCTGCGCAACGGATTGCCGTTGGATCAGGACGTTTATGATGCCGCTTTGTGGAGTTCTGTTTCTCCCTTAAGCGAAGCCTCAGTTGCAAAAAGATCACGGACTGTAGATGTGCCTGACTTCACGCGTGGTAAATGGAAAACAAATATTCCACATACACTCTCTCTTGAAGGAGGAGGCACAACAACTGTACGAAACGTTCCTAAATAGATTCAGGAAATCAAACAAAACTGAGAGCAATAATCAGATCAGAATATTCTGGTAAAAACAACCATCATCACATAAAAAGCCAGAATCATCGCCAGGCAAATTCCGAAATTGGTCGCATAGATTTTTTTCATACCAAGTGGATTTAAATCAAGGGCGGTTGAGATTATCTTAACCGCCTTTAAAATTGTGCCAAAAAAATTATGCCAGCAAGGTAAAACTACCTGTAACGGACACTTTTTTTACGCCCATTTTGTCAGGAATTTTCGTTGTATTATTCTAATCCATTAACAACTATTGATTTTCATATTGCCATTCTTGCAGAAAAAATTTTTATGCATTTTTCAGTCATGCACTTGCTGTTCGAAGAATCACCCTTTCTAAGGATTTATTTGAGGAACAATAATGCTTTTCTGTAGAAAACTGCCGGCGATTGGTTGGCAGGACCGCCTGATTACAGACATTTCCACCATTTCAGGAACAGATTTTAATACCCCGACTTTGAAACTGTGAAAAAAACATTTTTACCCGGTGTTTTACCCATGGACAGAAAAACCAAAGCAGATAGATTAGCAGTGTTTATGTAGATCTGGTGGTTAAGCCATTTCAGTTTCGGTCTGAAAGGCTTTTTTTGAAGTACGAAGGACGAAGTTTGAAATACGAAGTGAGCAAAACTATGAAAAGCCAACTTCGACCTTCGAATTTCGTAGTTCGGCCTTCAAAAAAAAGGATCCCGCTTCTGGCGGGATCTTTTT
This sequence comes from Chitinophagales bacterium, assembly GCA_015654495.1. GTDB lineage: Bacteria > Bacteroidota > Bacteroidia > Chitinophagales > Chitinophagaceae > Pollutibacter. The sequence continues at coordinate 481 of JAATGW010000700.1, read as the reverse complement.
TTCAATTCTAATCATTAAAAGGTTGAAACTGGCAAAGCGGTTTTGTGGTTTCATTTAGTTTCCGCTCTGCTTCAATGTCCGACAAGGTTAACAATAAATCCAACATAAATTCCGGGTTCAGGGTTGGTCCGCTTTTAAGGGTACGGATAAAAACGGACCTGAAAGATTCTGTACGGGACAGAGGGTGTTTTTTATTTGCTCAAGGGTTTAGGGTTAAATCATCAATCTTGACAGTACAAAGATGCAATGCAGAAATCTGCTTTGGAAATTAATTCGATGACGGATAGTAATTATCCGATTTTTGGACGGAAAGCTACGATAAGGAGTTTTTCAGACAGTTGACGGAAGAAGGAGAACCGGGCAAGAGGCAAGAGGAAACAGCCAATGCAAGGCAGGAGTAAGGAGGCAGTCTCACTATTTGTGCGACGCTAATGTTTTAGTGAAAAATAACCTGAAAATTTAAGCCAGATAGTAGAAGGAT
>JAATGW010000312.1 GCA_015654495.1 Chitinophagales bacterium | reverse complement strand
TTTCAAAACTAAAGTCAGCTTCCTGTGCTGAAAATATTTCCATCAACCGGTTTTTTTCTTCAACCATATAGGGAAGACTTCCCGCAGGATCTGAAAAAATAAAAAGCCAAACAGGAACCAGGTACTCTGCCATGTTGGATTCCAGTTCCTCAATCTTGCTGATATAATACTGCCTTGACTCGCTGATTCCAATTTCATTTTTACGTGCAAAACCTGTAAGGGCTTCAGCTGTAGTTGTGTTCCATTGGCCTGTAGATGGCGTATGCATAAATCCGCTTTCCCTCAACAGATCCTGCATTTTAACCATGCTGCTGTTTTCCCCTTTAAAAATTCTCTTTAATCCGTTTCGCGTGCTGATAACGGCGGGCTTAAGCGGATCAGGTTTATTTTGCTGGTCTCTGAGTAGCCTGCTGAAGATCTGACGATTGTTTTCGCGATGACCATACGTGATCAGCCACACAGAGAGTTGCACAGTAAATCTGCTATATATCTTATTCTGCAGAATATCATCGGCACCCGTTTTCCGTCCCGAAAAATATACGAGGTTCCTGTCATCATCTGCTTTTAACCAGTTGCTTGTCGGGTCCGCATCGATCTGGAGAATAAGCGTTACCGATGCGCAATTAGCCCTGGACAATATATTCTGAACCTGCTCATCACTTATCCATCCGTTCATATCTGAAAAAGCAGGATCAGAATCAAAACATTCCAGGTAGTCGTGGCCGTTATCATTTTTTGTTTCGGCAGAAAAATAAACGATAATGTCGTCTTTTTCCTGTGCATCACCGGCAATGGAAGAAAGCGCCTGCAAAACGCTGTGTTTAAAGAACATTTCTCCGGTGATAACAACGAGCTGAATTTCATCAGCATCGAAATTTTCCTTTATCATCGCGGTCACATACCCGGCATCATTAAGATGAATGTCGCCGGTTTCAGAAAATATTTTTCCATTTGAACTTCCGCCGGCGATCAGTACCCTTGTCTTTTTACTGGTTAGCCGCTGGAATTTTTCTGCAGCAGTACCACTCATCTTCACAGGAATGCCTTCATTGCCTGAATCCCGGAGGTATTTCATCAGGTTTTTGTCAGTCCTGATTTTTTCAACAAATCCATCACTGTTTTCCTGGATCAATTCCGACCAGGCCTCAAGCAGATGTGTATGCTTACTGTACATCTCAAGTACAGCCGGGTCTGCGGTTTCAGCATTGAGGTAATGAAGGCGTTTGCTTGTTTTAATAAACCTTTCCATAGTCCGCATCATTTCGGGCTCCTGGTTTTTTTCTGCAGCCAGATACAATTTGGAAAGCAGGACACCTGCAGCCTGTTCCGGCCGCGTATAGGAAATGGCCTCCAGCACCTGCAGTTCACTGTACTCCTGCCCCCAGCGATACAACGCAGCGTTAGGCAATTGGTGGTATTCTTCCACAAACTGTGCTACCTCAGCGATTGGTTTCAGTTCTCTTTTTCTCCAGACCGGATTGGCTGATTCCTGGCCAAGCCATTTTAACAACGCAAAACGAATATTGCCGTTCATTTCAAACAACTCATAACCAACCTCACGGCACAAGGGAGAAAGCAATATATCAGATACGGCTACCCGATGAATTGAAACAATTGCTCCGCTCCACCGGTACCCGTTAAAATTCTGCCAGATTTTGTACATCAGGTCGGGTGTAAGCAATGCCGGAACGGCTGAATAAGCTGCAAGCAGGAAATGTCCATACCTGTACTCCTCATAGTACTCATCCACATAGCGACGATAGAACCATTCCAGCTTGCTCAGGTCACCCGCGTCAAGGCTGCTTACAGGAAAATTTGGTGGCAGCAGGTTTATCATCAGTTGATCAATGCTAGTTTTTGTTGTTTAAGGATGGTACGCAGCGTCTCCTGAAATTTATCACCATACCTGTCCAGAACAGGTGCCATCAGGAATACTTTTTTACTGATGAGCTCGGCTGCATTTCCTTTCCATCGGTGTATGGGCATCGGGTTCAGCCAGATGGTATGTGCACAGCTTTCATCCAGAAATTCGAGAAATCTGGAGGTGATCTCAAGCCTTGATTTTTTACGTTCCGGACTTGTATTCCCTCTTGCAGCGCCGGCATCACTTATTACCACTGCAAGTGTGAAATTGCGGTTTGTCTTCATCAGCGCTTCCTTGATTTTAACCGGTCCGCTCATATTATTGTTGCGGAATACATATCCCACGGGATGATTCTGAAAATAATAAACCGGCGCCCGCGGATGACAACCTCCGCCTTTCGCGGTTTCAATAAGCCTTGTGGTCAGCTCATGAAAGGGAGTCATGGATCCCCTGTAATCCGCGAATATAAGAAGTGTATCCTCACGGTTACGTTCACCCGTTTTATATACCGGATTGAGGAAAAGCCCCTCGCGTGCAACCTGTTTGATGGTTTCAGGTACATCAATACCTTCACGTCCATCACTTTTTTCTTTTAACCGAAGGAATTGCCAGCCTTTTACCATCTGCCTTCTGGTAACGGGAAAATATTCATCGGTATGCAAAAATTGGGTTACGGAAGATGTTGCAGAAATTAAATGCGACTCAGCAACCATTTGCCCCGGCAGAAATTGCAGGTTCATTGTTTGCCGGAGATCGGCAGGTTCCTGCATTAAATTCGCTGAAACAGCTGGTATATCAGTAGGCGCTTTCTGATCTTTTTTTTCAGAAATTGCACCAGGATCAGTTTCATCATCGTTCCGCTGAACTTCAGGTTTTTTTGTTTCGGGTGATTTTTTTATTCTGAAAAGCAATTCCAGTATACGCTTTTCTTTTTCTATGGCGATATCGAGCAACTGATCAAATGCAGCTTCGTCCCTGAAATCCTGGAGCAGTAATATTTTACAGAACTGGCGGAAATTTTTCCATTCGCTGTCGTAAGAAATATATCCATTGTTTAATGCTTCAAGGAAATGCTGGTATTTATTAATCCAGCGTTCATAACTCAGTTTCTTTTCCAGGTCATGAAAAAAACTCCAGAAAGGAAGTGTTTCTGCGGTCATGTTGTTTTTGCAGATTTTAATGACTGTTCTCTTCTGTTGACGGCAGCATATGTTTTAAGCAGGGCCTGAAAATAAAAAGGAAGGTGCTGCAAACCGCTGGCGGCCAATGTTTCAGACAAGCCATTTTGCTGATTCTTTTTGAATTCGCTGATCCACTGCCTGGTGTCCGGCGACTGAATCATGTCCGGATTTTCGATATCATACTGGTAGGCCCTCAGCCAGTCGAGCAGCTCGGATGTGGAAACCCGTTTATTGTCGGCGGGATCATTCTTAATTTCTTCACGCAAAAGATTAAACTGTTTGATAGCCATTTCAACAAAAGAAATGGTTTTCGGTTGAGCTTCATCGTTAATACCCGTACTTACAAGGTTCACAAGCGCCGACTGATTTTCAAGTAATCCTGGAATATGTGCTCTGATAATTTCAACAAGCTGCTGATCTTCCGGAAAACGGATATACATAAAAAGACATCGTCTTAAAAATGCCTCAGGCAATTCCCTTTCATCGTTGCTTGTAATGAAAATAACCGGTGGATACCTCGCTTCGATAACTTCGCCTGTTTCTGAAGCAGGTATGGTAAAGCGGCCTTCGTCCAGTTCAAGTAATAAATCATTTGGAAAATCAATATCGGCTTTATCAATTTCATCTATTAGTAGTATGGAAGGATTTTCTGCAGTAGATGTAAGAAATGCTTTTCCCATTGGTCCAAAACTTCTGTATTTCCGCAGGTCAGTTCCTCTTCCACTTTCTCTTTCTTTTCCTGTTTCTGTTCCTCCTCTTTCTCTCTCTCTTTCACTTTCTCCTTTCTCAATCTGCGCGTCCCGCAGCCTTCCGATATGATCAAAATGATAAAGGCCGTCAACTGCTTTTGAGGTGCTCTTTACCTGCCATTCAAAAAAATGATTTTTATATTCTGCGCCATACCATTCGTAAGCCAGCGATCTTGCAAGCTGGGTTTTTCCGCTTCCAGGTTCTCCTTTGATGAGTACAGGTCTGCGTAAAATCTGCGCGAGGCGAACCAGCTCTTTTATTTCAGGTGAAGGCAGGTAGGGTGGAATGGGCCGGCCCTGTGTGAACAATAAATCGCCGGCACTATTTTTTTGCTGCACATAATTCCAGGTGGCCGTTGTTTTATCAGGTTCAAGTTCACAAACGGGTAAAAGTGGATTTGCTGAAATCATCTTTTCGCGTGTTACCACATTACCTGCAGTATCAACGTTTCTGATCACTTCCGTTGTAAACCGACTGGTAGAGCCTTGCACATCAGGATTGGGTGTCGGATAGGGTCTGATCTTGATTTCATTATTCGGCATAAGCAATATTTATTTTAAAACAGCCAGAGTTGTTCTTCCAGTTTTAGTTTATCGACGCCCATTTCCCTGCTGATATCAAGTATGAAGGATTCAATTTCATAATCCCTGCCCTCAGGGAAATAGCTAGCCATATCTACTTTCTGAAGATTTTTTGATTTGATATCTTTTTTTGATTGATCAAGCCATTTATTGGCGTGTCCGAAAAACAGCGGTTCAACCGGCGCTGAAATAACAACCTTTACCTCCTTACCCATTTTTCCGACAAAGAGTTCGCGTGTAAAAAACGGTGTTTGTGCGGTGCGTGTTTCGGCTACAACAAGTATGATGCGATCGAATTTTTTATTCCTGAAAGTTTCTGTTTTTTTGATCGCATCAATTTCATCATGAAGTTCTTTACAGAAGACCATGATACTTTCACTCTGGGAAGCTGATTGAAAATTACAACCGACATAAATGATCAAAGGCTTATCAGGATATTGAATCGTTTCATCGCGCAGGATCTGTCCGCAGAGTATCAGCGCACATTGCTGTTTATAATTGCTATCCTTAA
>JAATGW010000354.1 GCA_015654495.1 Chitinophagales bacterium | reverse complement strand
GCCATTTGCGCGGTTGCATCCTGCATGGCGACTCTATCAGGGGTGAATTCAACAAAATCCTTGCCGCCTGTGTATGCGTTAGCGGTTTCATTCCATAAATGCGCATACAGTATTTTTTCGGCATATGTCATCGGCCGGCCGAGCATTTTTTTTGCAGCATCAACCTTGCCTTTAAATTCAGAGTAAACTTTTTTGATCAGATCCAGATCGAACATTTTTTTAAACTCCTATATTATTCTTGTTCTAATTTTATTTTTAGTAATGGTGATAAATTTTTCCTGACCGCCGTCAATCAACATTTTGACTGTATTGATTAAATGAGTTTCTATCTCATTATAGTCAAGTACGTTATTATACCGGAGGAATATAACCGAAAACCCTCTTAAATTATGAGCAAAGACCCATTCCCCAAAATCGCTATCTTCCGTAATTATCATTCCCTCTGATTCTTTAGCCAAATTAATGATTTCTAAATCGCTAATCCCCTTATGCTTTTCCTTTATTGATAAAATTTCAAAATCCAATAAACGAAGTTTTCTAATTAGCTTGAAATCAATATTCTCATCAGCTATTATCATTTAACGGGTTCAATCGTTTCTTCATCTGCTATAACATTTGCAGCATACTCAATTGCTGCCAGTATGTCTTCCTTTTTTAACTGATCATATGAGCCCAGCAAATCATCAACCGTAAACCCACCAGCAAGTTTTTTTAGTATAAGCTCCACTGTAATCCTGGTACCTTTAATAACCGGCTTACCAAGCATAATTTGGTAATTGCTTTCTATTCTCTGTTTATATTCCATCGCAATAATAAATTAATTTGTAAAACTAATATTTTCAGGTTTCAGCAATTCCATTCCTTTGAACTTAAGCAAAAGCTGCGCATCGGTCACAACATCTTTCATGCAGTAATTTTTTATACGCTCAAGGTCTTTATCAATCCAGTAAGTGCTCCACACCTGGCTGCCGTCAATATCGTCCTTGGGTGACTCAATCCCAAACACTGCAGCCAGCAGGTTAAGCGATGTAAAGCTTTTATAGTCACCGAATTTCCACATATCCATCGTATCGATAAGCTGAACTTCCCACGGCTTTTTGCCGGCATTATCAAGCAGGTAGGGTATCGGCAGGCCGTTGATCAGGCATCTGCGCGCTATGTAAGGAAAATCAAATTCCTTGCTGTTGTGTCCGCATAATAAATGTTCATCCGTACTGAATCCTTTGTTTACCGCTTCACTGAATTCTTCGAGCAGCTTTTTTTCATCATCACCGTAGAATGCTTTTACTTTGAACTGCATGCCGGTACCGTTCTCAAAAAAATATCCCGCGCAAATGCAGATTATTTTACCGAACTCGGCATAGATCCCGGCCCTTTGATACAGCCCGTCGGGTGTAAGCCCTTCTTTTATATCACGCGCCACTTTTTTCTTCCAAAGCTCTTTCCAAATATCGGGAACTTCATCATACGCAGCATACTGCGGCACAGTTTCAATATCCAGCACCAATACGTTCTTCAGTTTTACCCTATCCAGCATGCTATTAATATGACTTCTCTATAATAAATTAGTGTAGTTTTGTGAAATTCAGCCTGCCTTTCGTTTTATGAAAGTTGGTTTAATCTTTTTTGCCTTTTGCTTTTTTATTTTTTACTTAAAAAGCATTTTCAATATGATTTATCTTTTCTATACCGTCTTCCATCATAATAGCCATTACATCAAACCGTTTTTCATAATCATCATATTCAGTGTGTGTCATCAAAAATCCCTGGGCTGATTTTATCATCTGTTCCTGCTTTTTCTCGGTAACTGATTCCTCAGGCTCACCGAATGTTTTCGTTCGCCTTGTCTTTACTTCAATAAAAATGATGCGCTTGCTCTTTTCATCCTTAAAGATAAGATCAGTTTCTGCCCTTTGGTACCTGTAATTTTCCGCAACAAGCTCCAGGCCCAGTGATTCAAAATACTTCTTCGCAATAGCCTCGCCTGTTTTGCCAAGACTCATCATTATTATCTGTTTCTCAGTTCATCAATAGAAATCTCTGTATCTTTCATTATTTGTTTCAACAATCCTCTTCCAATCGTTTTTCCCGAATGAACAGGAATTGTTGTTCTTCTCCCATCAGCATGCTTATAAATAGCATGGCTTCCACTTTGTCTGACTTTAAAAAATCCCTTCTTTTCAACAATCTTAATTATTCGGCAGATCTTAATGCCGGAAGCTTCTCGCTCATGCCGTTACATTTACCTCTTTGGAAATTAACTCTTCATATATTAACTCCCCGTTTTCAATCCTGTCTTCAATATGAAGCCTCATAGCGTCTTCGATGAGTTTTTCTGCTTCTTCTAATGTATCCCCCTCGGTATAACATCCCTGAAGTGATGGACATATTGCAAGGATCCTGCCGTCTTCATCTTTATCAAACACAACTGTGAATTTGTAGTTTTTCATAAATTTAAAGTTAATTGTTCAATTGCTTTTAGCCTAAATGACCTTCTGTGAATTTCCGTATAGCCGAACTCAAGTATTTCTTCTATGTGGGCAGAGGTGCAGTACCCCTTGTGTTCAGAAAATGTAAAATTGGTATACTTCTCGCCATGCTTACACATGATCCTGTCGCGTGTTACCTTTGCAATAATTGATGCTGCAGCAACAGAAAAGCTTTTCTCATCAGCTTTTATAACGTTTCGCACCTCAGTGCTGATATTGACATAAAAATTCCCGTCTGCTATTATATCGCCCGGTGTTTCATGCAGCCGGCTGATCGCAGTACTCATAGCTTCTTTTGTAGCATTAAGGAT
>JAATGW010000731.1 GCA_015654495.1 Chitinophagales bacterium | reverse complement strand
TTTTTTATCCCGCCTGGCTTTCCGGCTCCCCGCCTTACCGGCAAAAGAAGGAAGTTATATAGTAGTAGGCAGCAGGCAGTAGGCAGTAGGCAGGAGAAAACAGCCGGCGTTTGGAGATTTGATGCTTAAACGTTCTTATCTGTTTCTGTTACTGTTTCTGTTTCTCGCTTCTTTCCTCTTTCAGACCTCGGAGGTGTTTACACCCGAGGTTGGGTAGCTCTGGAACAGGCTTTGTTCTGAAGTCTAGTGTGCAGGATTTGAGTGGTCTATTTTTTGTCCGCTATGAATTTATTGCTTTCAACCTCTTTCAGAAAAGCAATAAGATTTTTAAAGTAATTCTGCTGGTCATCATACATACTTAAGTGACTGCCATTAGGGCATAAATAAGTTCGGCTATTGGGAATTAGTTTTCCTTCCTTCTTCATATCCTCAGGATCCATTTCATCATAAATTCCACCAATCACAAGTGTTGGAACTTTTATATCGGGCAGTCGGTCCCACATTTCCCAGTCTTTAAAATTTCCCGTTACGTGAAATTCATCAACGCCCTGCATCTGAATATATATCGTGTGATTGGCTTTTTTAAACGCCCTCATTATTGGCTCCGGCCAGTTTTCAACAGGAATACGACATATGGCCTGCGTATAGAGTTTGTTCATTAATAAATCCTGGTACTGAGGAGAGTCGTATAGCTTGAGGTTATCAAGAGAATCATAAGTTTTTATATCCTGCGGACTAAAATATTTTTGTTTCAATTGCGCCGTATAAGAAAGATAACCTTTAATACCTGCACTCATATTGGATAAAACAGCAGCTTTTACATGACTCTGGTATTTTTGCAGGTATTCCATCGCCAGCATACTACCCCATGAATGTCCGAACAGGTAAAAACTATCAAGCCCAAGACCTTTCCGGACCTGCTCCACTTCCTCAACAAAACGAGCTGTATTCCAAAGCGTAGTGTCTGTTGGATTATCAGAATAGCCGCTGCCCAGCTGGTCGTAATAGTAGAACTCTATTCCTTCTTTTGGCAGAAAGTCTTCGAAACATTCAAAGTAATCGTGTGAAAAACCAGGTCCTCCGTGTAATAACAAGACTTTAATTTTTCCATCACCGATTTTCTTTGTCCACACATTGTATTTACCATCAACCGGTATCATTCTCGAACCACCCGTTTTTATCTGATAACCTGTATCTGATGGGTTTGAGTCAACCAGAATGTCAGGAGATTTCGGCGCCTGATTACAAGACAGAATGTAAATGGTAGTTAAAATGACAGGGATTAGTTTTCTCATTCTGGTTGGTGTTAAGACATGATAGTTTAGAATAGCTCCACGTATCCTTCAAAATAATCGTTTATAAATAAATATACGCAAAGAGTACTTACAAACATAAACGTGTCTGCCACCAAGTTTTAGATGTTAAACCAATTAATATCGGAATTTTCTTTCATGAAAATCTGGATGTCTAAATTATTATTGAAATACCTGCAACTCGAAATCGGGAATTATTCATTCGCTTGTTATATCGTTATCGATAAAAAGGAAAGTATGAGTATGATCGATGTGTAGGAATATGGCAAGATAAATAACAAGACTTAGCATATCTTCATAATTTGCAACTTAGTTTTTCTTTACTCGTTTAAATAATTTCATTCGCACAGCTAGAGATCATTTAAAATAATCTATGATAATGATAAGTCAATAACTGAGTACCGGTAATCATTGTCGGAGTTTTTTATAATGCTTCGGAATCCTCCATGTCAGCTGTCTTTTCGTTTTGTAAAATTTCCTTCATTGACCTGCATATCTTCTTCAAAAATTCTTGTGAGTTCATCAAAGTTGAGTTTGTTGATCAACAGATCGATCGGTTTTAGATTTTCTCTCAACTTGGGATTGGATCTATGAAGCCAAACAGCGACTAAATTTTTTCCAGTTGGGATATACTTGTCATTATGCAGAGTTCGTGTTAGATTGTCAAAAAAAACGGACAGCTCATATAGTTTTTCGGACTCAATTGGTGTGAAACGTGCCTTTTTTCCAGACCTATTTCTCGCATACATGGTACGCACACTAATGTGTAATATTGCTGAGAGGTCACTGAAACTAATACCAAAATTTTCATAGAGTGAAGATGTCGTCTTTTTAAAATTTAATCCTCTGTCAATCGCTTTAGCCAATTCATTAAAGTCACTAACTTTTAGGTCAATCGATGGCAGTTCATATTTGTGATTATTCGCGTTAGGCTCATGCTTTAACTCAAATCCAACGGACTTTATAATTTTTTGAATACCTGCGTTCCAATTAGGAAACATATCTATCCAATGGAGATGTTTTAATTCTTCATACTCAATTTCACAAGTATCAACCCTTATTGGAATAATGTAAACCTTATTGGGTGGATAATTTTTTATTTCTTCCAATGCTACTTTGATTTCATTTTGCCCGAAGCCTACTTTGTTGACTGAATTATTTGAATTTAGAATAACAAAAAACCGGCTATTCTTTATGGCTTTTTTAATTGATACGTCCCAAACTTCTCCACCTCTTAAATTTTCGAAGTCTATCCAAACATTTAGCTCATGTTTTTTTAAATCAATGCATAACCTTTTTGCTAATTTTAGATCCTCCCGAACATAACTTATGAAAATCTGATCTTTTTGTTTCATTCTTTATGCTATAAATTTCATTATATTCTACACAATTAGGATTTCAATCTTCCGGTTCTCATTTTCCATAATTTCATTAAGAACATAGTCAAACCGTTCATTAAGTGCAGTCCGAACTTCTTGAGTTGATGACAAATTTTGCAGGGCCGTTTTGTTTACCCTTGAAAAACCAAGGATCCTGTTTACCGCTTCAGGTCCTGGTGGTATGGCCAACACAGTCGCAAGCACAGCATCAATCCTGGTCTGATCAATATTTTCTGTATTATTCTTTTTAGCCTGATCAAGTTTTCTCATCAGCGCCAGCAGCTCGTCAGGTAACAGGGCCTTATATTTTTGCATGGGGAAATTGCTGAACTCTTCCGCATTTAATGAAGCTCCTGGTACAGACAATTTCGCCAGCGCTTCGTTATAAGATTGCCTCGCCGTCCGCAACTCACGAATCCTTGGAATGTACTTAAGGTGGTTCCCGGTGCTTAACTGATGATACAACATGCCTACCCAATTGGTAGGGGCTCTATAATACTGATTAAGAGAAACATTGTACTTTGTATTTAGAGCATCATAGGCTTCTATGGTCCAGTTGGTCAGTCCGTCAAGCTCTTTATTATCAAAGCAGGTTTTTAATGTTGTCGCAATATTTTTAATTGTTTTTTCTGACATCATATCAGGAGCCTCTCCAAAAACGGGAACAAAGTGTTCATCAGAAAAAAGTGTTGTCCAGAGATGTTCATAATTAAAGTTCGCGTATTTTATTTCTGCGGGATACTCGCCAGGCTTGTGGTATCCATGGCCCGATGACCAGTTAGAAACCGTAGTTAAAGTTCCGATGGCATATTCTTTTGAAGCGTTGCTAACCCATTCATTTATTGCTTTTACATTATCGATATCCTTTCCTTTAACTTCGAAGCGGATTTGAGAATATATAAATGAATCTCCTGAAAAAGAAAATAGCAATATCAGGATGTATCTGGCTTTACGGGCTACACTATTAAATTTCATCCCTGATAAATTAAGAGTACTACTATTTTGTTTGAGTGTAGATGGTAGGGAGTCTGTATATCCGGTTGCAAATTTCCACGCCGCTACCTCTTTACCAAATTTAAGGTGTTTGAAAATGGCATTATGCATTCAGGTTACTAACGCATACTGAAATTTTTAATGCATCCGGAGCTGGTTAGGAGGAGAGACATCGACCAAATAGAAAATCCGGACCTTGCATCACGAACAGCAGTGAGAACCGTTAAGATCATAGTTAACAAGACCCCAGGTGGCCGAGGATAAATTTGAATGGGAGCCGATTATGGCTAACTAGAAACCGGGACCTTTTGACTTATTTTACTCTATTACATTGTGTTGTCGGGGTTTTAATGAAGGCTTATCGAACTTAGCTAAGCGCCCTGCCAACACCGTCAATTAATTTAAGTACATTAATCTTAGTATAGGTTAGAGCAACTTAAGGATGTAAGCTCAAACATTAGTTTACACCCGTTTGCTGGTGCAGACGCGAATGATCCGACAGTCATCAGCAGCCAGCACCTGACAAACAGAATACTTTAATTTGCTGTAGAAGAGTCTTACAATTTTTCAAACCAATCCAAAATATAATCGGCTACTTTTTCCCAACCTGGTTCACCGCAAATAAAATGACTTTTGCCTTCAAATATCCGTACATCAACCTTGCTGTTTGTGTCTTTGTACCTGCCGGCGATGGTTTGTGTGAGAGCTGGTGGGAAAATATGATCGTTGCCGCCGCCAACAAACAAAATAGGAGAGTGGGATTTTTTGAAATCAATATTTGAAAATGAGTTCAATACCAATTGACGGCTGACTTTATAACTTTCAGGAACTGCAAATTTTGCAAATGCTTTTGCTTTCTCTGCTTCAGGTATCGTATTGAAGAAGGCATAATCGTACCATTTACGACTACCCATAAAATATTTTTTAAAAGAAAAAAATCCGAAAGCGGGTAATACGGTCTTTAGTGTTTGAAAAGGAGGGAAAACATTTTTTGGAGGCGCTCCATCAATACTGACTCCGGCTGCCGTACTGCCCAATTCCACCAGTTTCAAAGCTGCCATTCCTGCCATAGAGTGGCCAATGACTAAAGGTTTTTCCGGCAGGGTTTTTATTAAATCATTGATGTTGTTGACTACATCTATGAATCCCGTCTTAGTAAGTTCAGGATGAACTTTGGCTCTCAACTGAGCGGGATCACCATCATGTCCGGGGTTCGCAGGTGTGTAGACTTTGTATCCCTTTTGCTCGTAGTATCTTTTCCATTCTGTCCAGCATAGGTTGTTTACAAAATTTCCGTGGATGAGAACGATGGTTTTTGACTTTGCCATGATGACTTTATTTTTTTAAGTTGAAGGTCAATATTTGTTATTTCCCGACTTACCCACATGCTCAGCTGCACCTGCATCCGGTACAATTTAGTGTATTAATTGAGCGAAACCCATCGCGATTCCGGGAAAGCCGTAAGCAGTAAATAGAAAGCCGGAAAACGGCAAGTGAACAGCCAGCTCATGACATCAGGTATAACCTCTTTTTAATTCTTATACCGGGCGTTTTTTCTGTGGTCTTTTAAGTTGGACTTCATATCGTTGCCTTGGATCAAAACACCGCTCCAACAGCCGGGTGTTATGCTAATCACGCGAAGTATAGTTTCACAGAAGAACAAGCAGAAAGTACGAGGATACTGTTCTTGTAATCAATGTTATTTACTTATAACTTTACAACCTAAAACTTATAACCTAATGTATTTACCTATAACTTAACAACCTACAACTTATAACCTAATTAAACGCTTGTCGGAACTCCAGTGGTGTGAGCTTCGTTTTGCTTTTAAAAAGTTTGCTAAACGACTGCGGATGTTCAAATCCTAATTCATATGCAATTTCACTTACCGAAATTTCTGTGATGGACAATTTTTCTTTTGCTTTTTCAATGAGCTTGTTGTGTATGTGATGCTGCGTGGTTTGTCCCGTTAATACTTTCAGCAAACTGCTCAGGTAACCTGAAGAAACATTCAGCGAATCCGCAAGGTATTGTACCGTTGGTAAACCTTTGGTGATTTTTTCGCCTTCAAAATAATCATTAAGCAGTTTCTCGAGCTGATCAAGGATCCGATGATTGGATATTTTGCGGGTGATAAACTGCCTCTGATAAAAGCGTTCCGCATAATTGAGCAGGGTCTCAATTTGCGCTACAATGATGTTCTGACTGAATTTATCGATATTGGTGTGGTATTCCTGTTTAATATTCTGGATGATATTATTAATAACCGCTTCTTCTTTTTCAGAGAGAAATAAAGCTTCATTCACTGAGTAGCTGAAGTATTCGTATTTCTTTATCTTCCGGGCAAGCGAAGTATTCCAGAGAAAATCAGGATGAATCATCAGTATCCAACCGGATCGTGGTGTGTTTGCATCTGTGTCAGGGTTGGCTTCTACTCTCAAAACCTGACCAGGTGCCATAAAATACATCACTCCTTCATCAAAATCATATTCCTGCTGGCCGTAGAACATTTTTCCAACACCTCTTTTGATGGCAATCGAATAGTAATCCATAACGATGCTCACCGGATTTTCGGGGTCGGGCAATTTTGTTTGTGCGTAGTCTATAACGCTGATAAGCGGATGCTCCGGTGGTGGCAATTCGCGGTGACGATGGTACTCGCTGATGGATTTTATCCTGATCTGTTTATGTGTCGACATGGTGTAAAATTAAACAGGGTCTGCCGATTTGTTTAAGGCAATTATTTTAATTAAAGAATGGTATATGATGTTACGAGGTTTTACCCGGTTCTTTTTGGTGATTTTCCTTTGCGATCCGGATGTTTTTCACTTTGAACCGGGCAGAAACGAACCGATATTTGTATGGTCTGATACTGGTATTATTCCTGGCCACCGGCAGTCTCCGGTGGGCAAATGTTAGCTAACATTCGTCCGACGCGTCGGGTGGATGGATACCGACAGGTGATTCCTGTAGCGCTCGGAATCATCTGCCTGTATTCATTTGCATAGCATGGTGGTGGTGGCGGGGGAGGGGAGGGCCCGCAGGGCGAGCTGGGGAGAGGCGTTATAGCCGATTATCTTGCAATCGTTGTGCGCTGATTTTTACAAAAGGTAAATCCCGGAACTTAGCCTGCTGCCATCCTTATTTATAAAGCCTGTCCGCCGGAAACCTCAATACGTTGCCCGTTGATCCAGTATGCTTCCTCTGTACACAGAAAAGCAACAACGCCCCCGATATCATCAGGTAAACCGACCCTGCCCAATGCTGTTATGCCAGCAATATGTTTGTTGATATCCGGATTATCCCTCACACGACCATTACCGAAGTCGGTTTCGATTGCTCCGGGTGCAACTACATTGGCCCTGATCTTCCTGTCGCCTGTTTCCTTAGCCAGGTATCTTGTAAAAGTTTCAACGGCTGCTTTCATGGAAGCATATACGGCAGAACCCGGATTGGTAATCCTCGTAAGTCCTGACGATATGTTGATTATTCCACCACCTTCATTGATGAATGGCAGCAATTGTTGTGTGAGGAGAACGACTGCTTTAAAATGAATATTAAAAATCTGATCCACCTGTTCTTCCTTTACCTCTTTTATCAGTGAATACAAAGCTGTGCCCGCATTGTTTACCAGAAAATCAAAACTGGCATTTCCAGTGTTTTCCTGGAGCCATGCGGAGAAATCTTTTACAAAAACTTCAAAGGATCTGGCATCACTGGTGTTCAGCTGAAACGCAACGGCCTTTCGACCCATTGAGCTTATTTCATTCACGACTTCTGTTGCTGCCGTTCTGTTGGTATTGTATGTGATAACTGTATCGATACCTTTTTTTGCGATGGCAATCGCCATATTTCTGCCGAGTCCGCGACTTCCCCCCGTGATCAGGGCGATTCTTGTCCGGCCGGCGGCTGGTTTATTTTCTTGTGTCATGTTTTATTTGCTTTTGTTGTAAACGGTTGCGAATATTTTCGCAAAGTCATTTAGTTTTTTTCCTAACGATGGTTTGTTGAGCTTATAATCTTCATAAACCGCGCCACTGCCCTGGCTCGCCTGCATCTCGACAAATCCTTTGGCTACATCTGAATTCATTCCTGCAGTGAGCGTGCCATTCAGTAATTGTTCATCCGGGATTACCTGCCATTGCAGATCAGGAATACCAATGGCTTTTCCCAATGCTTTTGCAATTTCATTCGGCGACAGTTCATCGCTGGCGATATAGCGCATAGTTATGCCGCTGAAAGGTGACTCCATTTCTTCTGATATAGCATCTGCAATAGCCAGTGGGGAAACCCAGGGATCTTTGATATCGCCACCATAATTTGAAATGATAGCACTTTGCAATTCTATTGAGCGGATAAAACTGAACATATTATTGTAGAAGCTTGCAGGGCGCATAAATTTGATAGAAACATCTTCAGGCAGTTGACGCAATAAATGTTCTACATTATAGTGAAATACAAGGATGCCGTTTCTTTTTTCTGTATGTGCGCCGACACTGCTCAGGTGTATCACTTTTTTAACACCTGGCTCTTCAATAGTTTTTTTGTAACTGTTTCCGTTTTTATTTATGGCTGAAATGTAATCAAGATCCGGATTGAACAATCCCCATGCAGCTTCGGGAGTTTCCATGCAATACACTATATCGGCTCCTTTGAATGTTGCCGTTAAAAACTCCACGTCCTCCATTCTGCCGATGTCAGTTTTTGCACCAGGTGCTTCGATATCTTTTATTCTGCCCGGGTTACTGCTGATCATTGTCACTGCATGGCCTTTGTGTAGAAGTTTTTCTGTCAGCGGTCTGCCTATATTTCCTGGCGACCCCGTTAAAACTATTTTCATTTTTACTCTCTTGCTGATAGAGCAAAATTCCGCTGGATCTGAATAGCGGTTGTAGTCAAATCAGCTTTTGTTGTAGTCAAAATCCGGTCAAAAAGAGAAGGGGTGTGGGATGATGAGCAACCTGGAGTCCCAAAATTCAATAACTAATCACCATGAAATCATCCGTTTTTTATACTGAAACGTACTAAGTAAAGTTACTAATGAAACAGGTGTTGAAAGTCCCGGTTGTCTGCAACCAGTCTTACTGTAAAAGAATCATTTTTTTTGAATGAAAACATCACATTTACTTTTAAGAGTAATTGTTTTAAATAACCGGCTTTGTTCACAATCATAAAAGCTCACCATGCCATCCAGTGAGTCCAGTATACAGTTGATGTAACTTTTTCCTTCGGGATCATCCTGAGCATACTTTTCTAAAAACCACTCCCTTTGTTTTTGAGTCCACTTCAGAGATTTATTATCGTATACGATCAGATCCTTTTCATCTGTGTAAAAAGGGATATCGGCCGTGAGAGATTGCACTTTAGTAATTGAATAATAATTGGTGTACACATCTTTCATATTGTATTTCCTGCGTATGAACTGCACAGGAATCAGCGTTGCCGAGTCGATATAAATTTCTGTAAGCTCATAGTGTCGGACATCATTACCGAATCGCTTATTATTTTCTTCAAAACAATAAGTCTGCCTGGGATTATCTTCGATAATAACAATTCGCTTTCCGAGGTATTTTGATTTGCTGTCCAGAAAAATTTGATTTTTAGTTTGGTTTCTGATAAGATTTGACTTACTGGCCATTGGAGAAACAGAGTCCCGCTGATTCAGTATATAGTTTACTTGAGAGGTCCATTGGTTTTTACCATAATCAAAAAAGAACATGGAAATTGAATCCTTATTCTTCTTGTAATAAAATGGTTCATAACTATAATCATCAGTGTAGTAATAGCCTTTTGTTACTAAGGGAGAGTCCTGAACAATCTCGTCAATAACATAAGTGGTGATTGGATAATTGGTCTCATAGATTTTGCCATTTATAATCTCATAGTAATAAACCATTGAAGATTTATAGAGGGTGCTATCCCAATATTGATCAGTCTGGAAATTATAAATGGAATTATTTGTCGATTGTGGATTTGCAAATGAAAAGGGAACGATCAGTAAGATAAAGTGGTTGACGCGTATTAACATAGCCTTGGTGTAATAAGTTAGCAATGCGATTATATAAATGTCGGCCGGAAATAAATTGTCGGGTAAACTTACAATGATTTATTTTGACTTTCTATGATGCGTAACTGCCGGATTGCAATTTCACAATTCATTTGTATTTCCGTAGTATCATGCAGAATTTAATTTGGATTTAAACAGCCGATGCCGGGAATACGGGGAGGCGGAAAGTAAAGCGGAAGCAGGCAGGAGAAAACAGCCGGCGCCGATGAGTAACTTATTTTCCACGTGTATTCGTTGCCGCCATACTACCTTCCGGCTTGTATTGCCGCTATGTCGGGAAGAACTCTTTCACAACAACCGAAGTCCGGCGGGAAAATAAGCGTCGGCATTTCCATGGCTTGTATTTCATTCGGACATCTTCACTAAATATCAATTTAAAATAATTTCGCCTTCGTAAACAGGTCCGAGAAGGTTGCCTCGCCGAACGAATTTTTTCCGTGAAATTATTGTCGCATATTATTTCCTTCTTTTTTTTTAACGTGTACAGCCCTCTACATCCAACCAAAGCAAACGCTATTTTTCAAGGGGCATGTTTTTGGTTGCCCGCAAATTGTCAAACTCATTCCTCAATCAAATTCTGATTTTATGAAATCACTTTTCAAACCGGCTTTACTGATCACTATTATCATTTCTGTTTATTCAATTGTTTCGTGTAATAAAGATCATGTTGATAATAGCAACCTGCCCTCCGCTCTTTCACCAGATGCAGATAATGGCGGCATCACGCTACCTGACGGTTTTGGTGGCATTACAGTTAAATCTGAAACAGGTGCTGCAAGACACCTGGCTGTAAATACTAACGGAGATATTTATGTAAGATTAAGCGAACTTAAAAATGGCAATGGAATTGTAGTTCTGAAAGATGCCGATAAAGATGGCCGCGCTGATGGTGATACTTCATTTGGAAATTTTACCGGCACTGGCATCGTTATCAAAGATGGTTATGTATACGCTTCTTCAGACGAAGAGATATTCAGGTATAAATTAGATGCCAGTAATAATATTGAAAGTCCAAATGCTCCTGAAAAAATAGTGACGGGTTTAACTAAAGGAATACAGCATAGTTCCAAATCGATTACACTGGATAATAATCAAAACATTTATGTCAATATCGGCGCGCCTTCTAATTCCTGCCAGGTGCAGGATCGCACCCCTGGTTCACCCGGCCAGGATCCTTGTCCGTT
>JAATGW010000137.1 GCA_015654495.1 Chitinophagales bacterium | reverse complement strand
GACAGATCTTATAAATTCGTTCTGAATCCAATTTTTCCAGCTTAGTGGAATATTCCATTATTTCTTCAACGCGATAATTATTCCGAAGCTCAAAATGCTGGCTCAGGTAGGCGATATCATCGTGACCGGCAATCAGTTTTTCTTCAGGTCCATCCACATGGATATCCCTAAAAAAAATATTGCCCGCATCGGGTTGCAATAACCCCGCTATCATTTTCAACAGCGTTGTTTTTCCCGATCCGGTTGTTCCTGCAATAACGGTTTTCTGAAATTCAGGAATGATAAAATTCACGTTGCTGACCGCTTCAGTGTTCTGTAAAAACTTTGATAAATTCTCCACACGGATAATAGCCATTC
Organism: Chitinophagales bacterium; assembly: GCA_015654495.1. GTDB lineage: Bacteria > Bacteroidota > Bacteroidia > Chitinophagales > Chitinophagaceae > Pollutibacter. The sequence continues at coordinate 6,164 of JAATGW010000137.1, read as the reverse complement.
ACCGAAAATAGCTGATAAGCCGCAATTCACCATCCGGGCTGTTTGATGGCATTGGCTATATTTGCACACAATGTTTTTATATTAATTTTTTTTATTGAAATCAAAAGGAAAATCTATTCCGAAAAACAATACTGATGAATGACTTTCTGAAACAGGTCTACTGGAACAATACAGTTCTTGATTACCTGATTGCTGCAGGCGGAATTATTTTACTCTCTCTGATCTTACGTCTTTTCAGAAGCCGGATTATTCACTTGCTTCAAAAATTTTCAGCCAGCACAGATACCATTTTTGATGATCTGCTGATTACCGCGTTAAAGAAAATTGCAATACCCTTTTTCTCTATAGCCGGAATTATCCTGATACTTCGACAACTCAATCTTCCAAAGAAACCGGATCATATACTTGAAGTGGTTTTGATCGTGGTAACTTCATGGTACCTGGTGAAACTGGTGAATTTTATCATTCATGGCACGGTTCACCTTTATATGGAACGAAAGAATGAGCCGCCCGAAAGGTTGCACCAGCTGAAGGGAATTCTGAAAGTAATATACGCCTGCGTTTGGCTTGCCGGAATTATATTGATGATTGACAACCTGGGTTTTGACATCACTACAATCATCGCCGGACTCGGAGTAGGCGGTATCGCAATTGCACTTGCAGCACAGAATATTCTTGGAGATCTGTTCAGTTATCTGGTTATCTTTTTTGATAAGCCTTTCGAAATCGGCGATTTCATCAAAGCCGGAAATCAGAGCGGTACGGTTGAAAGAATAGGTATTAAAACATCGCATCTTCGCAGCCCTGATGGCCAACAACTGGTGATGCCCAATGCAGAGCTTGTAAAATCAGTAATACAGAATTTTAAAAGGCTGGAACGCAGGAGGGTCGTGATGAATATCGGGGTTGTGTACCAGACTGGTGCCGCCCAGATCAGAAAGATTCCCGGCCTGATTGAAGAAATTATCCGAAGCCAGCCAAATGTGAGCTTTGACAGGGTTCACCTAAAAAATTTCGGCGATTTCAGTCTTAACTACGAAGTGGTTTTCTTTATAGATTCCACAGAATACCTTGTTTACATGAATTGTCAGCAGGAAATACTGTTTAAGATTGTCGACAAATTTGAATCTGAAAAAATCGTGTTTGCTTACCCTACCCAAACGATCTTTCTGGAAAGGGATAATGTGCCTGAAAAATGATCCAGCTATCTGTTGTAGCGGAAACTGGTCGAAGTTCGGCTGAAAAATTGCCGGATATCCCGCCCGCAAAACTATTCTTCTAATATTAAGAATTTGCAGGAGAATAAGTATTCACCGGATTCTGATGAATCGATATATTTAAGCTTTTAAAATCAGATTATGGTCAGAACCCTATTCCTATCCCTTTTGATTCTTTTATCTTTTAGTATCAGCGCTCAGGACAAACTTACAGTTGAAAAAATAATGCAGGATCCGAAATGGATCGGGACCTCCCCCTCAGATCTGGAATGGAGTGAAGATGGACAAACATTGTATTTTAAATGGAACCCTGAAAAAGCAAAGGCCGATTCGCTCTATTTTATAGTTCAGAAAAATTCTATTCCTCAGAAAGCCACTCCTGCATTAACGCGAACGCTGAGATCTACCGGCGATCATGTTTTTAATAAAGGGAGAACAGCCTATACCTATTCTTTAAATGGCGACATCTACTACCACGACCTTAAAACAAAGATCAGCAGGCGCATCACCGAAACAGATGAAACCGATTTCGGGCCGGTATTTTCCTTTAACGATTCAAAAATAGTTTACTCCAGCAGGCAACAGTTATTTGCCTGGGATATCAAAACCGGTACAACTGCTCAGCTAACCAATTTCAAAACGGGCAATCCGCCGCCCCAGGTACAAAAAACCAAAACAGGTGCAGTACTCACACAGGAGGGCTGGCTTGAAAGGGATCAGTTGCAGCAGTTCGAAATTTTAAAAGAAAGAAAAGAAAATAGGGAAATGCAGGAAGCCTGGACAAAGTCCCTGCCCAAATTGCCCGAACTTAAATCAATCTATACGGAGGATATGTCCCTGCGTGGCACACAGATCAGCCCTGACGGGAATTTCATAACCTATACCCTCATTAAACAGGCCACAGGAATAAAAAGAACCATTGTGCCATCCTATGTAACCGAGTCTGGATTTACAACCGATATCCCCGGCCGGACAAAAGTGGGTGCTCCGGAAGGAAAATCATTCTTTTATTTCTATGACAGGAGAAAGGATACCGTTTATCCGATAACAATGGATTCCACAGCCGGAATAAGAGACCTGCCTGATTACCTTAAAGACTACCCGAAACTATTGGAGACTGCAAAAAATAAATCTGAAAAAAGAGACGCGGATATAAGCTCTGTAAAATGGTCGCCGTCCGGTAAATATGCGGTACTTGATATCAGTTCCAGAGATAATAAAGATCGTTGGTTGATGCTGCTTGATACGGCAACGGCAAAAATGAGTTTATTGGACAGGCAGCGTGATGAAGCCTGGATCGGCGGTCCTGGTATCGGATTTTTTGGAGCCAGCGGTTGGATTGACGAAAACAATTTCTGGTTTCAGTCAGAGAAAACCGGCTATTCGCATCTGTACACAATCGATATAAATACAAGAATAAAGAAGCAGCTTACGACCGGAAATTATGAAGTTCAGAATGCGCAGCTCAGTCTCGACAAAAAATCATTCTATATTACAACAAATGAAATCCACCCCGGCGAAAAACAATTTTATCGACTGACTATCGCCGACGGAAAAAAAGAGCGCATAACAGCAATGACCGGTGCTAGTCAGGTAGTGCTTTCGCCCGACCAGAAACAGATCGCATTTCTCTATTCCTATTCAAATAAACCCTGGGAACTTTTTATCCAGGAAAACAAAGCCGGTGCCAAAGCAATTCAGGTCACCGACAAAGCACAAAGCGAGACATTTCGTTTGTATCCATGGCGCGATCCGGAACTGCTGACTTTTAAAGCATCCGACGGCGCCGAAGTGTATGCAAGATTGTATAAACCCGCCAATCCGCATCCCTCCAGACCTGCAGTAATATTCGTTCACGGTGCCGGCTACCTGCAAAATGCCCATAAATGGTGGAGCAGTTATTTCAGGGAATATATGTTTCATAATCTGCTTGCAGACAATGGGTATTTTGTAATTGATATTGATTACCGGGGAAGTGCAGGTTATGGCCGCGACTGGCGGACGGGAATCTACCGGCATATGGGCGGTAAAGATCTAAGCGATCATGTGGATGCGGCAAAATTTCTGGTGGATAACTATGGTGTTGATCCAAAGCGAATCGGGATCTATGGCGGATCATACGGGGGATTTATCACTTTAATGGCTTTGTTTAATAAACCTGAAGTATTCAAATCAGGAGCAGCTTTGCGCCCGGTTACCGACTGGGCCAATTACAATGATGGCTATACTTCAAATATCCTCAATGAGCCTTTTACTGACAGTATCGCCTACAGGAGAAGTTCGCCTTTTTATTTCGCTTCGGGATTGAAAGGCCATTTGCTGATCTGTCATGGCATGGTAGATGTAAATGTTCATTACCAGGATGCAGTAAAACTCAGTCAGCGATTGATAGAATTGGGCAAAGACAATTGGGAGCTCGCTTCTTACCCGATGGAAGATCATGGCTTTGTTGAGCCGAGTAGCTGGACTGATGAATATAAACGTATTTTCAAACTATTCGAGTCGACTTTAAAAAACTAAATGACAAAAAAACCATAATGATCTGCTGTTCTGAATCTTCTTCATACAAAATGCGAACTTCAACAAAAAAAGTGATGAGGTTTTTTTTGCTGTTGCTGTTTTTTTCAGGCGCTTCTATTGCGTATGCCCAACAGGTTTATTATCCTGATACCAGCTGGCAAACAAAAAAACCTGAAGAACTTAAACTAAACCCTGCCCTGCTTGATAGTGCAGTACAATTTTCAATAAATAATGAATCAAAAACTGATTACGATCTCCGGATTGCCATATTAAAAGCCTATAGCAACGAGCCTGATTTCAGAATTGCCGGGCCGGTTCGCTCCCGTGGTAAAAATGCAGGACTTGTTATTTACAAAGGTTATATCGTAGCAGCCTGGGGTGACCCTGAACGTGCTGATATGACTTTCAGCGTTACAAAAAGTTTTTTATCTGCTGTAGCAGGTCTCGCCATTGACCAGGGACTGATCCGGAATGCGGATGACCTGGTGGGTAAATATGTATGGGATGGAAGTTTTGATGAGAAATCGAATAGCCTGATAAGCTGGCGGCATTTGCTTACCCAATCCTCCGACTGGTCGGGTTGTCAGTATGGCTTCTGTGACTGGGCTGACCGGCCGCCTAAAGAAGGTACAATCGAGGAATGGAAACTCAGAAAACGAAATTTGCCGGGAACTGTTTACGAATACAATGACGTGCGGGTAAACCTTCTTGCTTATTCCTTGTTGCAGGTATGGCGCAGGCCCTTACCAATGCTGCTCAAAGAAAAAATAATGGACCCGATAGGAGCCTCATCCACATGGCGCTGGTATGGATATGATAATTCCTACGTGAATATTGATGGAATAATGATGCAATCAGTAAGTGGCGGAGGGCATTTTGGTGGCGGACTATTTATAAGCACCTATGACATGGCCAGGTTTGGATATTTATTTCTCAGAAAAGGAAAATGGAAAAACCAGCAACTGATTTCTGAAAGATGGGTCAATAGTGTTTATCAACCCTCAGCGGCAAATCCATCCTACGGTTTGATGTGGTGGACCAACCTGAATGATGATCTGAAAGGCATTTCAAAGAATGTGTACTATGCCAATGGCTTTGGAGGAAACTACATTGTTGTAGACAATGAGCATGATCTTGTTATTGTTGTAAGATGGATTGAAGGCAATAAATTGTCAGGTTTGATTGAACGTGTCATTAAATCCATCGGTGAAAAATAGAAAAGGAACTAATTTATAATGAGCATAGGAAATAATGATGTTCTGAACAAAATTGAAGAAGGAAGCTGAATAGTTTGTTTGTTCCTGCTTTTGTATCTGCACAGGAAATACTTTATCAGAACAGCGAAATTGTAAAAATAATTTAACCGATGAAGCAGCCGATATACGGTAAAAATCCTGCCGGTGCGCGACTGGAAAGAATAAAGAAATCACCAAATTATAAAAACGGGCAGTTTCAGAATCAAAACCATACACCAACGCTTACAGAAGGACATAGCTATCTTGAAATCATTTACCAGTATTTTTTTAAGAAAGAGAAAAGGAGATTCCCTTCATCGATCATTCCTTCAGTAAAAACAAATCTGCATGAAATTAAACGGACTGAAGATATCCTCGTATGGTTCGGACATTCATCATATTATTTGCAGCTCGATGGCTACCGGATGCTTGTCGATCCTGTTTTCAGCGGGAATGCTTCACCTTTAAAGGGAACGAACAAAGCTTTCCCCGGATCTGACATTTACAAACCCGAAGATATTCCTGAACTCGATATTCTTTTTATCACCCATGATCATTATGATCATCTTGACTACAGCACTGTAATTCAGTTAAAAGACCGGGCCGATATTATTTTCTGCGGACTTGGCGTGACCTCTCATCTTGAATACTGGGGATTCAATCTGAGCAAAGTTGTTGAACCCGATTGGGATGAGAATTACTGGTATAAAGATCTGAGTATTTCGACGACTACTGCAAGACATTTTTCGGGAAGGAGTTTTACCAGAAACAAAACGCTATGGCTTTCCTATGTATTGAAAAGCCCTTCTATGAATATCTTCCTGGGTGGGGATAGCGGATATGGTACTCATTTCAAAACTATCGGGGAAAAGTTCGGACCTTTCGACCTTGTGATCCTGGAAGATGGTCAATATGATATCAAGTGGAAATATATTCACCTTTTACCGGAGGATGTACTTAAGGCTGCGCAGGATCTGAAAGCAAAAAAACTTTTACCTGTGCACAATTCCAAATTTGCCATGTCCAACCACGCCTGGGATGATCCTTTGAAAAGAGTAGCGGCATTAAACAAGAATTATAATATCCCGCTTATTACGCCGATTATTGGTGAAATAGTATACCTGAAGCAACAGCAGGATTTTAAAGAATGGTGGCTTGATCTGAAATAGACATTTCTTTTAAAACAAATCAT
>JAATGW010000661.1 GCA_015654495.1 Chitinophagales bacterium | reverse complement strand
TATAAGCCCACCAGTCGGAGAAGGTAGATGCATTTGCACCATGTGCTTTCATTTTATCCGCAACCTTATAACCTTCGAGGATATGAGTAAAGGTGTTAAAACTGAAACCCAATTTGTCGCCTACCTTCATTGCAGCGTTGATTTCACTTTGTACATAGGAGTGACAGGTGATGAACCTTTTCTTATTAAGAATTTCAACCAGTGCCTCAAGCTCAAGATCACGCCTTACAGTTTTAAATGGATCAACCGCTGCCACAACTTTCTTTCCTTTACCGGCAGCAGTAACACGGTCGATCGCTCCGGCATAATCCCGTGCGCGGGTAAACGCATCGGTCAGCACCTGTTCCACACCCATGCGGGTGTCGGGAAAACGCGGATTCCCCTGCGTTGCAGAAGATCTTTTCACATTTTCAACTAAAGCGAATTTTATAAATCCCGGAGCTCCCTGAAATTTTAGCTGATCATCGTTCGATCCCCAGCGGAGTTTTATCAGTTGCGTTTGGCCTCCGATTGTATTTGCACTTCCATGAAGAATATGAGAAGAAGTAACTCCGCCACTCAACTGACGATAGATATCGATATCATCAGGATCAAGATTGTCTGCGATCCTTACTTCCGACGTAACTGACTGTCCACCCTCATTTATTGATGCAGCTGCAATATGTGAATGCTCATCTATCACACCCGGTGTAAGGTGTTTTCCTGTTCCGTCGATTATCCTCGCTCCTGTTTCTGAAATATTTTTGCCGACCTGAATTATTTTTCCCGCGCGAATAAGTACATCAGTATTTTCAAGTTTACCTGCAGATTCATTAGTCCAGACCGTCGCATTTTTAATGATAATTGTTTCCTGAACCGGTGCGGTTTCCCAGCCATAAGCCTGGAATGGATATATTACCTTACCTGTTTTTGGCGGTGATTTTTTCTTAATACTGTCTGCACTATCGCGTAAAACCTTATCGAGTGTGGCTGTCCATGTAATAGGAAGACCCGCGGTATCAATACCGGTTCCTTCCCACTGATCACCATGACTAACACCACTCAGTAAAAATGAGCTGCGTGATTTTTTATCAGCAGAAAAACTCAGTTTTACGAGTTTTCCATCATGATTGAACTTAGCTGTTACCGTATCTTTTGAAAGAACAGTGGCAGATTGCATGCCTTTCACATCAAGCACATAGTTTGATGACGATCCGGATTTCTTTATGCTTAGATTGTATTTACCACGGATATTATTCCAGTTCTCTTCTTTGGAAGCGTATTTTTTGCCCTGTACCCAGTTTTGAAGAATGATGGTTTTTTCATTAAAAACCGGTCCGGTGGTGATAATGAAATTGGCCAGTTTCCCCTGGTCAAGGCTGCCGACCAGGTCAGACACACCAAGTATGGACGCGGGGGTTTTTGTGAGCGCATCCATCGCCGTTGACTCAGAAAGCCCGTATTCAATTGCCTTCCTGAGGTTGCTCAGAAATGTTTTCACATCTGCCAGTTCAGCGGTAGTCAATGCAAAGGGAATTCCTGCTTTTTCAAAAGCGGCGGGATTTCCTGGCGCCAGTTCCCAATGTTTCATATCTGTGAGACCAACAAAATGTGCATCATTTGGATCTTCCACATCCATTGCCTGCGGGAAATTTAGTGGCAGGATAAAACTGGCCTTTGTGGATGCTATTTCAGTGATACGCTGGTATTCATTACCTCCCGCCTTTATGATAAATTGTACACCGAATTCATCTCCGATCCTGTCGGCACGAAGAACATTCCATTTATCGCTGGCTTCAAAAATTTTCGGTAGTGCTAATGAATTGTTCCATGCTTCAAGTGTAAGATTAACGCCTTCCTTCTCTTTGTTTTCTTTGTACCATGCGGCATCTATAAAGGTTTGCCTGAGCAAGGCAATCGAACCCATAATAGATGAAGGATAGCTTTGGGAGGAAGTTCCTTTGCTGAATGAAAAATGTGTACTCGCTTTTTCTTTCAGAATTGCTTCACGGTCATTTTCTTCAGTAAGTGAAACAAGTACGCCGGTGCCTCGTGCAATACCGTCTTTCTGATGTGTCAGCACAGTGCCAAAGCCCTGGTCGCGTAGCAGTTTTGCTTTACCGTTGTCGATAGAAAAAATACCGAAACCTTCTGTATCAGATTTAATAGCCTGGTTCCAGCCATAAGCTCCCTTGCGATCAGAATTTAACTGGGCTGGTCCGAAAAACCCCCTGTTGCCACCACCGGCCCGCTGCGGAACTGCGATACCATAATCAGTATAAATATCAATAAAAGAAGGATAAATGTATTTGCCGCTACAATCGACTACAACTGCATCATTCGGAATATTTATTCCTGATCCGATTGCAGAAATTTTTCCATTGCGGATCACCATTGTACCATCGTTCAGTAAAGGCTGGCCCGTTCGGTAAATTGTGGCGTGAATAAATGCATATACCGGGTCGCGTTGATCGGCCACTCCGTTAACCGGAAATGTGTTTTGCGCAAATTGCTTCAGGCCGATGCATAGCATCAGCCAGAGGAATAAAAGTTTTCTCATGTTCAGTTTTATTTCGGTAAGAAAAAGATTCAATTTAAAGCAAAATCAGGTAAAAATTTGCATCAAAAATCTTCGCAAACCGGAATAACCACACATATTTATAAAAAACATGAGAGGCTCAGCCTGTCCTCCGGTTTACAAGCCAAACTCCTGTTATGATGAGTATGGCAGCAATAAATTTTGTGAGCGAAAAGGGCTCATGAAGAAAAAAGAATGAAACCGCTCCCGCGAAAAAGGGCTGCAGGTAGATATATGATCCTGTCGAGGAGGCTTTCAAATGCTGTAGCGCATATGTGTTTAGCAGGTAGGCGATATAAGTGGCGCCCAGAACAACAAAGCCCAATGCAATCCATTGCTGAATTGAAAGGCCGTTCCAATCGATAGCAATAAATTCATTCCAGCCAAACGGGAGTATAAATATACCGCCTATTGTAAAAACCCAGCGCTGCAACTGGACCGGACCATATATCCGCAACAAAGGTTTTGCAAGTACAAAATAAAAGGAGTACGATACTGCGTTCAGAATAATGAAGAGGTCACCCAGGATAATATTCCTGCCTTCGCCTGTTTTCTGACCTGTAAGTATCAGTAAAGCCGCTACACCGATCCCACATACCAATCCGAGGATGCGGATCCAGTTTATTTTTTCTTTTAAAACAACAAATGCAATGGCAGTAATTAAAACCGGAGTACAAAGCATTAATAAAGAGGCATGCGTTGAATAAGTGATGGATAAACCCTTTATAAAAAGCAGTTGATTGATTGTTACTCCCGTTATAGCACAAACGATCAATCGTCCTATATCTTTTTTTTCAATTTTGTGCTGTGGCTTTGCAAACAAATAACCAAGCCATAATAATGCAGAAGTAACAAGTACACGCACAACATTTAAACCAAAAGGCTTTATTGCAGCCGGAGTGATAAATTTTACGATGCTGAAGTTGATACCGAATATCAGGTTCGCCAGAAAAACCGACAGGTGCGCTTTTGAACTTGTTTGCAATTATTCAGAGTTGAATCTTTTTTGTTTCTCCGATTTCTGCCAGGGCATGGTCAATTACAGATTCAAATTGCCGGAAATTAAATGCAGAATGGCTGAACGGAAATGCTTCGGCGGATTTAATATCGTTGTATAAATTAAGCTGCTCCTGATTTACAACGTAAAATGATTTATTCGCAGAAAGATAGTCTCCAAGGTATTCCTGTTCAGTTTGGCCCGGCGTTGGTACAAGGATAGCTTTTTTTTTCATTACCACCAGATCCATCACTGTGGAATACCCCGAGCGCGCGAGTACAATCGATGCACCAGCGATTTGTTTCTGCATTTCGTTTCCTGCAAGATGATTGTAAATAGTTACATTATCACTTATAAAAGGAAGAGAGTCAATTCCCGGTTTCCCCCGCACGATAATCACTTTTTCTTTTAGTTGCCTGACCTGCACTAAAACAATTTGTTCAAAAATGGATCGCTGTGGTTCCGGACCCGAAATTGAAACCAGCAGGCCACATGTTTTCTCTGAATGCATAAATGAAAACCTGCTGAGCGGTCCGATAAATTTTTTATTCGCCGGTAAAAGAGCAGGATGCGAAAGCGCACCCGCAAGTGATTGGGCTCCTTCATTATCGGGAATCCAGCATTGCCTGAACTGACGAATAAAATGATAATTGAATCTGCGCAATAAATTATCAGTCAGTCTGTTAATATCAGAACGTATTGCAAGCTGGTGTGTAATGAATACTGTGAACAGATCTGTATGATAAAGGCCGAAACGGTTATCGCTGATCACCAGATCCCAATGAAATTTTTTCTGCTGATTGGCGAGCCAGTGATTTTCTCTGGAAATTGATTTTAATAAACCCGGCAATTGCGTAAATATTTTCCATGCGAATAATTTACGGTTGGTTGGATACGCAATCTGATAGCCAGTGAGTTGGATAAAATTAAGAAAGGGAAACTCCTCTTTTATGAGTCTTAACTGCTCTTCATTTCCAGCAATCCAGATTTGGCAGTTTTTTTGCAGAAGATACCGTATTAATGGAATACAGCGTGTAGTATGACCCAGGCCCCAATTTAAAGGAGCAATTAACAATTTTATTGGATTTTGGGTATTTAGCACCGTATATTTACGAATTTTATTAATTTTTTTCCAATATTCCGGGGCTTGTTGCCCATTTGTTGGAAAATAGTTTATTTTACTGATTGTCTCTTTAATATTTTTCAACTCTGATCCGATGAAAAGCCTGAAAATTATATTGATCTTTGCAATATTTCTGATTACAATAGCGGGAACTTCGTGCAGTGCTTCTAAAAAAAGTAATTGCGGATGTCCCAATAAAAAAGGCATGGTTGGTTATTAGTTAAATCCACTAAATATGAAAAGTCCCAACAGAGATCTGCTGGTACTGTTAAAAGATGAGTACATGAGTGAACATGCGATTGAGCGCGAAGTAGAGCAGCTCAACGCATTGCTGTTTACTGTTGAGTCTTTTGATAACATCAGCGTTGCACACGAAATTATTGATCTGAACAGGTATAGGATTTTCCAGGACAGGAAAACTATTTTATCGGCTCTAAAGGAAAAAGAATTGAAGCCTTTTGTTTTTTTGAGCAATATGAACTGAACTCAGGTACAAAAAACATTGTAAAACCCGCTTTGGCAGCGGGTTTTTTTATTCTGATGGTTTTTACGCCATTTACGCCAGTTGTTGACTGATTACCCGTAATAACTGTACGGGCTAAACGAAGCAGGTCTTTATAAAGTGAATTTTTTTAAGACAGTTTTTTTATACTCTCGCGTAACCTTCCTAACATTTCATGGAGGTCTTCAATTTTCACTGTTCCTACGCTGAGCCGGTACCAGGGGGAAGCATGGGTTGCCCCGAATGCAGAAAAAGGTACAAGTGCAAGTCCTGCAACATTCAGCAGGTAGGCGGTAACGTCAGACTGTTTTTCAAGCAATTTTCCTTCTGATGTAATTTTCCCTGCTGCATCTATTTTTACTGTCAGATAAATGGCCGCCTGTGGTGCAATGGAATCAACAGGAAATCCGTCTTTTTTCATCTGCTGAATCCCCTGGTGGATTTTCTGCAGCCTTTCAATCAATCCGCTTTTGAAAACTTTCAGGTATTGATCCACGGAACCTTTCTGCATCAGGTATTTGGCAGTTGCCTTTTGTTCGGGCAATGGGCTCCATGCCCCAAGGTGCGAGAGAATTGCTTTCATTTTATTAATAATAAACGCTGGTCCCATCGACCAGCCAAGCCTTACACCGGTCGCTGCAAAACATTTACTTATTCCATCAACAAAAATTGTATAAGGTCTTATCTCCGGATTGAGGGTTACCGGGTTAAAATGTTCTGTAGTTCCAAAAGTCAGGAGCCAGTACATCTGGTCAAAAAGAACATATAACTTTTTCTCACCAGCTTTCCGGGAAGCATTTTCTTCCACAACCATTGAGCAGATCTCCTCTAACTGTTCTTTTGAAAAAGTTGTTCCGGTCGGGTTCAATGGTGAACAGAGGGCCAGCAACACAGCACCGTTCAGGTGCGGGCGAATATCGGCCGCTGTTGGCATGAAATTATTTTCTGCAGTTGTTTCTATAGCACAATGTTCACCCTCGGTAAAATGAACATAATGATTGTTGTTCCAGGATGGAACGGCATAAATCACTTTTTCGCCCTTATCAACAATTGCCCTGTAGATCGTGTAGATCAACGGCCGGCCTCCGCTTGCCACAAGTATTTCATCAGGACTGTAAAGAATTTTTTCCCGGTCGTTAATAAATCTGCAGATGGACTGGCGAAGATCGGTTTCACCCTCTCCCAAAGGGTAATTTGTAAAATGCTTTCTGTAAGCATATACAATTTCCTCCTCCAACTCCGGAGGAATGGAGAAAATATTCGGATCGAAATCACCGATTGTATAATTAAAAATCTTCTCGCCGGCTTTTATTTTTTCCTTGATATCCCCGTTCATCTTCACGATTTCTGAACCGATAAGGGTTGCAGATAATTGCGATAAAACTGAATTATTTCCTAATGTACCCATCTCAACCGCAGTGTTTTCAATCAAACTTTCCATTTGGCAAAAATACATGGCGCCGGCTACAAAAAGCGACTAATATTTAAACCCGTTAAAATCAGTGATATCAGGATGAGATTCCGGTTAAATTTCATTCTGAATCCCGAATAGAAGGTTGACTTACAAAAAGAGAGAGATTTTTTTCACCGAAGGATTTTATCACTTATAAGCATCAAACTGCACTTCACCCCCGGTTCAAAAAATCGAAATTTTCTTAATTTAGTGTTTAAACATTTAAATTCAAACCATGTACAAAAAAATGAAAAAATTATCTTTTGTTGCGGCATTCGTATTGAGCGCATTTTTTGGTTTTGCTCAAACAAAGTGGACGGTAGATAAAAGCCATTCAAATGTGAAATTCACTGTGACACATATGGCTGTTTCCGAGGTGGAAGGCAGCTTCAAACTATTTGATGGAACTGTAGAGCATACAAAAGCTGACTTTTCAGATGCAAAAATCAACTTTACAGTAGATGTGAATTCAGTAAACACGGATAATGAGCGTAGGGACACGCACCTCAAGAGTGATGATTTTTTTAATGCTGCTCAGTTTCCCCAAATGAAATTTGTGAGTACTTCATTTAAGCCACTTGGAAATAATAAATATGAACTGGCTGGCGATCTCACAATCAGGGATATTACAAAACCTGTAGTGTTCACAGTAAGTTACGGCGGTACCCTCACTACTTCCCGTGGAGCAAAAGCAGGTTTTAAAGCTACTGCAACTATAGACCGTTTCGCCTATAACCTCAAGTGGGATCGTGCAACCGAAGCTGGCGGGCTGGTGGTAGCAAAGGATGTACAGATTCAGATCAATCTTGAAATGGATCAGGCCAAACCAGCGGCAACTGCTCAATAGTTATCCGGGATTCTTGTATTTCTTTTCGGTTTCTTTTGCTTTCTCAAAATCGAGGATCACGCCATTTATGCAATACCGGAGACCGGTTGGAGGTGGTCCATCTTCAAATACATGTCCAAGATGAGCCTTGCATCGTCCGCATTCAACTTCGGTGCGGGCCATGCCATGGCTGTTATCAGGAATATATATAATGCTTGTTTTGGAAATCGGCTGGTAAAAACTTGGCCAGCCACATCCGCTTTCAAATTTGGTATCACTTACAAAAAGCGGATTTCCACAGGCTGCACAATAGTAGGTTCCCTTCTCGTCAAACTTTTCGTATTTGCTTGTCCAGGGCCGCTCGGTACCTTTTTGCCTGGCAATATTGTAAACCTCAGGCGAAAGCATTTTTTTCCATTCTTCGTCGCTGATTTCAACCTTGCTGCTATCCGTCTTAGAGTAGACAGCGGGTTTTTTTTCATTGTTTGTCATTGTATTTTTCTTTACTGTATTCTGTGAATAACTGCAGTTCGTGAGTCCTGGAACCAGTATCAGAATCCAAACTAAGTGCCGCATCTCTTCTGATTTTAATATTACAAATATACGAAGCAGTGGCGGAGCCGGATTGTTGTGAATACGACAAAAGCCTTTCCTCTTTTGTTTTAACATTATCTTTTTAACCCTATATTTGAAACCCCGGTTAAAAAAATTTTAAGAAGCTATGTTCAATATCATCTTATTTGGGCCTCCAGGAAGTGGAAAAGGAACGCAATCGGAAAAACTGATTGAAAAATATGGATTGAAACACCTTTCCACCGGAGATCTTTTGCGTTCAGAAATAGCTGCAAAAACACCTCTCGGTCTTGAGGCTAAAAAAATTATGGATAAAGGACAGCTTGTACCTGATGAGGTGGTTATCGGCATGATAAGTTCTGCTCTGGACGCAAACAAGGATGTCAACGGCTTTCTGTTTGATGGTTTTCCCAGAACAACCGCCCAGGCAGAGGCACTTGATAAACTGCTTAGTCTGAATAAAACAAGCATCGGGGTTGTACTCGCATTGCAGGTCCCTGACGAAGAGCTGATCAGCCGCCTCGTGAACCGGGCGAAAACTTCAGGGCGCAGTGATGACGCCGATGAAAATATCCAACGCAAAAGGCTGGAGGTTTATCAACGCGACACGGTTCCTGTTGCCACACATTACCGCAAAAACAATAAGGTAGTTGAGCTGAAAGGCGTGGGTACTATTGAGGAGATATTTGGTAAGTTATCAACTGAAATCGAAAAAAGAAGGGAGCATCAACGCCTGATGGACGGGGAATAGGAAACTGAAATTGCGTCTCATTCCCTTTATTAATATTCCAACATGACAAAGGCTGGAAAAATTGATTTTCTGAAACGGGAGTTTATCCCCTCACTGAAAATCACAGATCCAGGAAGGCCTGCTGCCTGGGGTAAAATGAATTTTATCCGGATGGTGGAGCATCTCTCGGATAGTTTTGATATTGCCTCCGGAAAAATCATATTACCCGGCGCTGCGGATGAGTGGGCTTCGAAGAGAAAAGCATTTCTGATGACTGAAAAGCCATTTAAAGAAAATACCAGAAACCCATTTCTTCCGGAGAATCCCGCTACGGTCAGGCACCATACGGTGTCAGCCGCCATCAATGATCTGCAGATGTCCCTGCTTTATTTTTTTGAAGTATACGAGAAAAATCCTGCGCATGTTCAACCCAACCCCATTTTCGGGAACCTCAGTTTTGACGAACAGATTCGATTAGCTTATAAACATGTCTCCCATCACCTCCGGCAGTTTGGCGTTGAGATTCTTCAGGCAGCCGGACAAACGGAATCTTAGTTTCAGGCTTGATCCTATGTGTAGCACAATGGATTAACCTAATTTAGTTTGTAAATAACGAATCTGCGGATGAACAAACTTGGAAATTATGTCCGGGGTCAATGGATTTCGGGTACGGGTGATGGTCAGTCTTTATTTAATGCTGTAAACGGAGAATTTATTGCTACAGCATCTACTGAAGGTCTTGATTTTAAGGGCATGCTGGAATATGGCCGGAAAACGGGAAACCGGAATCTTCGGAATATGACCTTTCATGAGCGCGGCAGGATGCTTCGTGCACTTGCTGTTTATCTTTCTGAGAAAAAAGAAAAATTTTACGACATAAGTTATCTATCTGGTGCAACCCGTGCCGATTCATGGATCGATATTGAGGGTGGCTTTGGAAATCTCTTTTCTTATGCTTCTCTCCGGAGAAAATTTCCGGATGAAAAATTCTGCACTGACGGTTCGGTGGTTCATTTAAGTAAGGGAAATAGTTTTATTGGCCAGCACATACTGATCCCGAAAGAAGGAGTTGCAGTACATATCAATGCTTATAATTTTCCTGTATGGGGAATGCTTGAAAAATGTGCTGTCAACTGGCTTGCCGGTATGCCGGCAATCGTAAAGCCGGCAACCGTAACTTCTTATCTCACTGAAGCTGTTGTGCGGGAAATTGTTGAGTCGGGAATACTGCCTGAGGGTGCATTACAATTGATTTGCGGAAGCGCTGGTGATCTGCTTGATCATGTACAATCGCAGGACGTAGTGACATTTACGGGCTCGGCAATAACAGGTCTAAAACTCAAATCCAATCCGGCTATTTTAAATAACAATGTGCCTTTTAATATGGAGGCCGACTCTCTCAATTGTATTGTGCTGGGAGAGAATGT
>JAATGW010000325.1 GCA_015654495.1 Chitinophagales bacterium | reverse complement strand
TCTGTTTCTGTTTCTCGCTTCTTCCTCTTTCTCTTTCTCTTTCTCTTTCAGGCAGTAGGCAGCCCCACTATCAGCGCGACACTAATGTTTGAGTGAAAAGCAGATTAGAAAAATCTTTCATGATTGATTTTTAGTGTATAGTTTTTTCTGCCGGGAAGGCGGAATGACGGGATGACAAAGGAATACACGATTTTTTTTTACCAGCCTGGCTTTCCGGCTCCCCGCCTTACCGGCAAAAGAAGGAAGTTATAAAGTAGGCAGTAGGCAGGCAGAAGTAACAGCCGCGTTTGGAGTTCAGAGTTCATAGAAGTTCAATGTTGTACCAAAGTGTTCTTATCTGTTTCTGTTACTGTTTTCTTTTTCTTTCTCTTTCTCTTCCTCTTGCTCTTTCTCTTCCTCTTTCTCTTTCCCACCTCCGGGTTCAATCCATACTCTTCAGCCTGATATTCCTGAAGCGCAGCACTGACCCATGGCCAAGGAAACCGATATGCCCTTTTGTTCTTTTTAATCCGGGATGGTTCTGTTTATCCAAAGTCCCGGTAGCTGCGGCATCAGCAATATCGCCGTCGAGAATAACTTCATTATTCAAAACAACTTTGATCTTTGTACCCTTGACAGTCACCTCCTCATAATTCCATTCACCGGGTTGTTTAAGATATCCTCTCTTCGCAGGAATAACCCCGTAAACCGAGCCGTGGTATTGATAAGGTTTCAGATTTTTATAGATATCTGCTTCATTATCGAGGATTTGTAATTCCATGCCAACGTATGCAGCATCTCCTTCAAGCGGAGCACGGATTCCCAATCCATTATTGGCACCAGGTGTCAGCTGAAATTCGAAGCGGAAAACAAAATCTCCGTATTCATCTTTTGTAAACAGATTTCCGCCACTGCCATCACCGGGTTTGACTACAAGGTCTCCGTCATCTATTACATAATCTCTGGTATTTCCAACCCATTCTTTTAAATCAGTACCGTCAAATAATATTTTATAACCTTCCTTTACTTCATCGGCAGTTAATTTGAATGGCTCAGGCCTACTGATTTCTTTGATATAGATATTTCTGTAAGCCACATAGGTGCCATGTGCCTGCAACTCTATTTGCTCTCTGGCAAAAAGCGGCAGGTTTCTATCCCAGTAATTTTCCAACGGCACATGGTCTGTAACCAACTTACCATTAAGAAAAACAGTCACATTATCGCCCTTCATGATGATATGAAAATTATTCCACTCGCCCACAGCATTATCTGCCACAAGCAATGGTTTCGAAATATTTTTCTGGTTATTGTACAGACCTCCTGAACCCACCTGTGCACCCACATTCCTGCGACTGGTATCCCATATCTGCACTTGCGGAGTGCCGCGAAGGTATAGTCCGGCATCACCCTGCGGAGTTATTTTCCAGTCGACGAACATTTCAAAATCGCCGTACATTTTTTCAGTGGCCAGGTTATCGCCATGACCCGTAAATACCAGCAAGCCGTCTTTAACAGTCCATCCTTCGAGCATCAGTTTATCGGCTGCAGCCTGTTTTTTCACCAGGGTATCTTTATGCATTGAAGCGCGCTGATGAGGGTTTCCCACCAGGCCCTTCCAGCCTGTTAAGTCTTTACCGTTAAACATCGCTGTGAATCCATTTTCTTTGGGAAGTTCAGCAAGATGTACCCGGATAGCCTGTTTTTCATAATCACTGTCCTGGCCACTCAGCACGCTGACACATTTATTCAGGTAGGCTTCAACGACAGGTCCGTTAATTGATTTGTCAGCCAGAGCGATACGCATCACTGCATTGGCTGCCTGCTGCTGAACAGCAGGCGAATCGAGCCATTGGCCGGCAAATACCAGCGCAGGAAAATTGCGGATGCGTGCAGTTTCGCGGAGTATGCGTTTACGCTGGTTATCATCTCCCGCTAAAGCCATAGCATCGATGAACATCAGCAATTTCTGTTCGGGTGTGTAACTGTTTTTTACTGCCAGGTCGATATAACCATTCACAGCCTGCTGTGCGACGGCGCCTGAAGGGTTTTGTTTCGCGGTTTTAAGTAAAAAAAGCGGAGCCTCCGGAAACGATGATTTCGACAAAGCGGTAACAGCTGCAGATTTCGCCTGGTCGTTTCCGGTATTAAAAGTCTGTGTAATTTCTTTGTAGGCCTCGTCGCCACCGATTGCCGCAAGTACTTCGGGATAATAAACCTGTTTGTCCGGAATTTCCGATTTCATCTGGTCGACAATAAGTTTAGTTCGTGCAGCCGTATCCGCTATAGCGGATGTGGCTTCCATCATCGCTTGTTGCAAATAAGGGATTTCAGGCGGAGAAGCTGTTTTAATAAAGCCAAAAACAGCAGGCAGATCGCCTGCTGACACCACTGAAGGCAGTGCTTTTATAGCCGCAGCACTTAACGACTGATCACTGCTGCTCACAAGGTTTATTATTTTTCCGGCAGATTTACCTGCTTTACGGGACGAGAGTACTTCCAGCAAAGCTATTTTTCCTGATGTTGGAACCGCATCAAAATCTTTCAGTATAGATGAAGCAATATCCGCCGAATTAATTACCAGTAATGCATTTTTCACGGCATTGGTTTCTGCTTCGCCCGATTTCCGGAGGTGATTGATGAGTACCGGAACAGCAGCATCATTGCCTGTGCTGGCAGTCGCTTTAATCGCAGCTTGCCGTACCCCTTCATCGGGGTCGGATAAATATTTCTGCACCTGTATCATTAATGACGGGTCTCCTGACTTACCCAGGTAATCCAGCAATTGAATTTTTGCTTCCGGAGATGCAGACGGTAATTGTTTCAGCCATTCCTTGTTTGCAGAGGAACTGTTGATTTTTTCTGCGGCCTGCAGAGCTGCAGTTCTGTAGATGATATCACTGCTTTTGGCTGCGTTGTATAAGACAGGCAGGCTTTTTTCTCCTCTGGCATCAGCCAGAAGGCGCATGGCTGCTATTTTCACGGGCAGCTGATCCTTGCCGTTAGCTTTGGCCATCAGTTTTTCTGCAAATGAAGCAGCAAGTTCTTTCCGGCCGCTGTTACTAACCTCACGGATATAATTGAGATAAGCTGCTGTGGCGCCAGCAGGTTCGGGTTTAAACTCATGCATGGCAGCTGCTGCTTCCAGCAGGCCCGATGCAGCTGTATCTCCAATAGATGCCAGGGCACTCAACGAAACTTTTACCAGGTCAGTATCTCCTGATTTTGCAAGAGCGGCTATCTCTTTTACCGCAGGGGAGTATTTCACATAACCGAGAGCTTCGACCAATGAAAGTAATGCACTTCCTTTTGTTTGTTTTAATGCATCCAGCAGTGTTTTTTCAGCAAGCGGTGTATTGATCTGCGCCAGCGCCCGTGCAGCATTACCTGCAAGCGAAACCTTGCTGAGCAGTGGCTTGAGACAGGCAACTGCATCATCTTTTCCAATCAGCTGAAGCTGCTGAACAATAAAGTCAGCTGCCAATGCATCAGGCATTTCCGGCAGGGCCTGGCAATAAGTTTTAACGGCCTCAGCCCTGTGTTTTTCATTGCCGGGTAATGAAACATAAGCAGTATATCCGTTTAATGCATATTGCAAACGGGTATTGTCACCCTTACCCTGTGCGGCCATCATACCCGTCATTTCGAGCAGACCATCGCCCCCCAGTGCAGCGATTTCCTGCATAAGATTATTCTGCTGATACTTATTCTGCACCGGAAACTTAACCAACAGGTCCGCGATTTTTGTAGCCCGCGCCCGCTGATCTCCCTGTGCAAAAAGAATTCCCTGAACAAATAGTAAAAAAAATACAGTGCTGATTATTTTACTCATAATTGAAATTCAGATTAACCGAATCGCTGATTAAATTTCTTTCGATCTTAATGCTGTTGAAATTGATTTTCCACTTCGTATTTCGTAGCTCTTACTTCGTACTTCGTAGCTCGCACTTCGTACTTCTTAAATCACCCAGGGCGCTCTAAGCGGCGGATTCAATAAACGATTGGCTGCTTCATCATCAATGAACACCTGTTTAACCGGATCAAATTTTAATGATCTTCCAAGCTGTAATGCCACCTTACCCATATTCACAATGGTACATGACCGGTATCCGTTGGATTCATTCAATGCAAAAGGTTTTCTTGTTTTTACCGACTCAGGAAAACTGATTACCTGAGGTTCGGGATCCGGAAATGCGGCCAGTTTTTTCCAGATATCTGGTATATCTGATTTGAATCCCGGATATAGCTTTCCTTTAGGTCCTTCGATATAAGGAACATTCAGGTCCCTGCCTTCGCCGTCGAGTATTATTTTACATCCGTCAGCATAAGTGTATTCGATCCTTCTCCAGGTGCCTACGGCATCATAATGTTGCT
>JAATGW010000496.1 GCA_015654495.1 Chitinophagales bacterium | reverse complement strand
GATCGCAAAATTAGTCGGCGGTGCAGGTGGCTACGGAACCATTACTTCTTCTGCCGCAGATGGAAGCCTGACCTTTAAATTTATTTCTGATGCTACTCAGTCCCCTAACAATGAAGGAGGATGGGCTGCTACGATTTCTTGCAATCCTCCCCCGTGCATTTCACCCACAATTACACCTGCCGGACCAATCTCCATCTGCGCCGGTAAATCTGTTCTCCTTAAAACAATTACAGGAACAAGCTATACCTACCAATGGAAAAAATCAGGCGTAATTATTCCAGGAGCAACTTCATCAACAAATCTAGTTTCAGCTTCCGGGGTTTATTCAGTAACCATTTCCAATGGAAAAGGATGCACTGTTCTGTCTCAAGGTGTTACCGTAACCGTGAATGCATTTCCACTTGCAACCATCACCCCAGCAGGTCCATTTACTTTTTGCTCGGGTAAATCGGTTTTACTTAAAGCAAAAACAGGAGCAGGATATACCTATCAGTGGAAAAAATCAGGTATCAATATAACCGGTGCTACTTCAGCAAATTATACTGCAACCGCTTCCGGTGCATATACAGTAGTAGTCACCAATGCTGTTGGATGTTCAACAACATCACTGGCGAGTAACGTTGTTGTAAATTCCTTACCGGTTGCCGCAATCACCACAGCAGGCCCATTGACCGTCTGCTCCGGCAAAAGCGTTGTTTTGAGGGCAAAAACCGGTGTGGGATACACGTACCAGTGGAAAAAATCAGGAGTCAATATTCCGGGGGCCACGAACGCAAATGATACAGTAAAAATTTCCGGAGTATACACAGTAACGATTACTAACGCTGTGGGATGTACGCAAACATCACCACCTGTTACCGTAGCTGTCAACCCGCTGCCAAATGCAACTGTTACCCCTACAGGTGCCCTAACTTTCTGTACAGGCAAATCAGTACTACTCAGAGCATACCCCGGTGCCGGTTATTCTTTCCAATGGAAAAAGTCAGGAACGAATATTCCTGGTGAAACTTCAGCCAACTATTTAGCTAAACTTGCTGGTGTGTACACTGTTATAGTCACCAATGCATCGGGCTGTTCTGTCACTTCAGCACCCTATACTGTGGTCGTTAATCCTCTGCCTGTTGGCACTGTAACTGTTGTGGGGTCACAGACCTTCTGTGCTGGCAAGTCTGTTCAGCTGAAAGCATACGCCGGTACTGGATACCGTTACCAATGGAAAAAGTCAGGTGTCAATCTGACAAGTGACACTTTAGCTACTTATATCGCTACTACTTCAGGAGTATATTCAGTAGTTGTCAGCAATGCATTGGGATGCTCAGTCACTTCAGCTGCTACAACAGTTGTGGTTAATCCATTGCCAGTTGTTTCAATCACACCAGGCGGACCAATATCTATCACCCAGGGAGGAAATGTACAGCTCAAAGCGTCTACAGGTACAGGCTATAGTTACCAATGGAAGAAAAACGGAAACAATCTCGCCGGACAGACATCAGCAAATTATATTGCCACCACAACCGGCAGCTACAGTGTAATGATCACCAATGCAAATCTCTGTCAGGCTACTTCAAACGCAGTCCAGGTTACGGTAAATCCCGGTCCTTCAAATACTGCATTGCTGAAATCAATGCCATCAACAGATTCGTTATTACCGGGAGAGTTTATAAAATTATTTCCTAACCCATTAAAGCAGGGTGAAGAACTGAATATCGAATGGAAACTGTTTAACGCTAAAAATGGCATTGAGGTAATAATATCAGATATCACCGGACGAAAGATTGAAACGAGATGGTTGAAACCGGCTGACAAAAAGATCAACATTAAAGGTGCCAATGGAATTTATGTAGTTGAATTCAAGTGGGGCAATAATCAAAGGAGAATTTTCCAGGTGTATAGAAATTAGCGTGGGCATACTTGTGAGGGCCACCAAATGAAAGAAATTCATTTGGTGGTTTCTCTTAGTCTCGTCGTTTGTATAAAGATAGTAGTAGCTAATATAATTCGGAGACTGGAACTTAGTTGAGTTCTCTATATGAAGC
Source organism: Chitinophagales bacterium (assembly GCA_015654495.1). GTDB lineage: Bacteria > Bacteroidota > Bacteroidia > Chitinophagales > Chitinophagaceae > Pollutibacter. Next base: position 2,434 of record JAATGW010000496.1, on the reverse strand, counting down.
ATTAAGGACTAAATCTCAAAGAATGAAAAAGATTTTACTGTCAATTCTGCTATCATCATGCTTCTGTGTACGCTCCTTCTGCCAGGACATAATCATCTTAAAAAATGGGGACGAACTTAATGCAAAAGCCCTTGGAATCTTATCAAAATCAAGGTTTGAAACTCGTCAGTAAGCTTTTCTACAAAATCCAAAGCTTTCATCTGGTAGAATGCGATGGTCATACCCAAAAGAGATTTTGTCGAATTCTTCTCTCCCGCAGCCAGATCCACCGAGTATCAATGTTTACGGTGGTTTCAGCGGATTTTTCATTTTTGGAATAAAAAAGGAAACCGAGACAATCTTCATTCCATCAAAGAACCAATTTTGTATTTTTACCTCACCGGCTACAGGGCCTTCCCATCCGCCCTGCTATTTACCCTGGCTTTTCCATATATTTACCGGCCCCGATTTTTACACCTATAGTCATTCCTAATCTCAAATAGGATTGATTATCCTGAAAAAGCAATAATTGCAGGAAAGAAATAGGTCTATTCTTTTTATTTTAAAAGTGCTAAATGATCAAAAGGTTCTTTTTAGCAGACGACGATCAGGATGACATCGATATTTTCAGAGACGCGCTTTTCGAGACTGACGAATCGATTGAATTTCATTTTGCAAAAAATGGAAGAGATCTTGTTTCAGCAATTAAATCAGGGGTCAGGCCACAAATCATATTTCTCGATATCAATATGTCGGGAATGACCGGGTGGGAATGTTTGGATACACTTCAAAAGGACGAAGTATGTAAAACGATTCCTGTTGTTATGTATTCTACTTCATCTGTGCTGCGCGATGGGCGAAGAGCTGTTGAAACAGGAGCTCTTTGTTTTTTGGAAAAGCCAAGCAGTTTTGAAAGATTAAAAGATTTTCTTTCAAGAATATACAGATCCTCCGAAAAAGAACTGATTAATACCCTCCGCGATATCGAAGAATGCCGGACACACAGGCTGATTGTAGCCTGATGTGATGGCATGTTTTTTTCTTATACCTCAGATACAGTGATCAATAAACCAGTGAAGGCTGGCTGTGATCCGGCGCTCAATCATTCACCTTATGCACTCCGGACAAGCAACAGACACAAGTCAGACAGGGTAAATTCTATTCTATATACACATTCGCAAGCGGATCTGAAAATGGAAAAATTGCAAAAGTTGATTTCAAGTGTGGAAGATTATGGGATAATGCTCCTCGATCATGCGGGCGTCATTAAATTCTGGAATAAAGGTGCTGAGAAAATTGCAAGCTATTCAGAAGATGAAATTCTGGGCAGGAGCTACAAAATTTTCTATTCTTCAGAAGATATCGAAGATGGTTTGCCGGAGAAACTTATGCAATTAGCCCGGGAAACCGGCAGGACCCAGCACCTGGGTTGGAAAATAAAAAAAGACGGAACCAGGTTCTGGGCCAGATACACAATTAATGCTATCTATGATGATGAACACAGCATCACCGGCTTTCTCGAGATAACTGATGATTTAACGGAACAGAAAATTTCAGAAGATCAATTTAATAATACGCTTGAAGAACTTCGATTGAAAAATGAGGAACTAAAGCTGGAAGAATTGCGATATCATAAGATGGTATCCGAAGTACAGGACTATGCGATCATCCTTCTTGATGTTGATGGAAAAATACTGGACTGGAACAAAGGCGCGGAGAACCTCAAAGGATACAGCGCTGCAGAAATTATAGGAAAGAATTTCAGGCTATTCTATCCCGCAGAAGACAGGGATGCAAATTTGCCTTCAATACTTTTAGAAAAAGCCAAAAATAATGGATCGGCAAATCATGAAGGTTACAGAATTAAAAAAAATGGTACCCGTTTTTGGGGGAATGTAGCAATAACTGCAATTCATGATGAAGATGGCCGGATAGTGGGATTTTCCAAGGTTACTAAAGATCTTACCGAAAGAAAGAAAGCTGACGACAAACTCGCTATATCAACTCAGGAACTGATTCAAAAAAATGAAGAGCTTAGACGTAGCGAAGAACGCTATCACCAGATGATTGCGGAAGTTCAGGATTACGCTATTCTGCTTTTAGATAAAAATGGAATAATCCAAAACTGGAATACCGGTGCACAACTGATAAAAGGATATTCTGCTTCAGAAATAGTCGGAAAAAGTTTTAAAGCCTTTTATACGGCAGAGGACTTAAAAAACAATCTACCCGATAAACTATTAAGGGAAGCAGAACAAAAAGGAAAGGCCACAAGTGAAGGTTGGCGGAAAAGAAAAGACGGAACTGTTTTCTGGGGAAATGTTGTCATTACAGCTCTTCACGATAGTACAGGAGATGTAATCGGTTTTTCAAAACTCACCCGGGATCTGACTGAGCGTAAATCAGCAGAAGCTGCTATACGTCATACATCAAATGAACTGGCTCACAACAATAT
>JAATGW010000486.1 GCA_015654495.1 Chitinophagales bacterium | reverse complement strand
TCCAGGGCGCGTTCCACCTGCATTACGAGGTCTGCGTCAACATGATTTTCAGATAATTTTATTTGTCTGGAGATTGCATCGTATTCATCTCCCCACCTCCCGACTTCGTCGATGGGAGCTGTTTTTATCCAATTGATAAATTCCTGGTGTTCGGCCAGGGTGTTGATTCCGGCGGCATATTTTTCCAAAAAGGAGGAAATCTCAGATGGCTTCATACGATCGTCTTATAGCTAATGACGATTGAGCAGGCGAAAAACACCCCTCCCTCAAAAATTATTTCTGGCGCAGACTAAAGGAAGACTAAACTGAAGAAAACCGACATAGAAATTTCTCCGTGCTCGAGGAGGTATTTACGGACAAAGTGTGTGGCGCTGTACAATTGCTTTTGTACGACTGACCTTGAGATTTTCAATTGATGCGCTATTTCGTCCTGCGACAAACCATTTTCTATATTGAGTCTGAATATGAGTTTCCTTTTGGGGGGAAGCCTGTCAATGGCTTTTTGCACTACATGATAATATTCACGATATACACAATCATCGCCGGTGGTAAATGCAAAATTTTCCCTGGAACGCCGGAGCTCGGAGAGAACACGTTGCCTGACCTGGAGACTGCGCACTTTGTCCAGGATTTTGTTTTTGGCAATTTGCGTCAGGTAACAGGATGCTGAATCGATTTCGATCAGCTTTTCGCGGTTCTCCCAGATTTTTATAAAAATATCCTGTAGGATTTCTTCTGTGTCTTCTTTTGATTTTGTGAAGAGAAAAATATAACGGTAGAGCCGGTTGAGATGGGATGTATAAAAATAGGTGAAGGCCACACGGTCGCCCCCGGCAATCCTCTGCAAAAGGATTTTGCCTTCTTCATATACGGCAATCGACATAACAGTTAAAAGTTCACAGTTCGATGAAAATACAGTCGTTGAAAGTCAGTTCCTGGTTAAGGTTGATATTGAAATTAACCTGTTTCTGAAAATCCGCTATCCTGCTCCGTCTGCCCCAAAACCAACCATATACTGAAAGGACAACCGACTTCCAGTGGATGCTGCAAAACAACTGCCACGGTGTATAATAATTTGTATGCGCGGTAAAAAATCAATCCGAAGCACCACGAAATACAGGCCGGGAAGCCGTTAAGGCGTGAAGGCTAAGTGAAATCTACCTTCCCGTAAACTTTCCAGGTTCACGGCTTTCCGGCAACAAACAGCGCAAAGAGCCGGATACGAATTTTCTAATCCTCATTGCTCAGCTTCAGATTCATCCAAATTGCATAAGTTAGTCGCCGGGATTTAAACAGCGCCGGCTTTCTTAAAAGAATATTTTCTGAATGATTATAAAACTATTTACACCCTGCCATTTAAAATCAGTGCTGACCCTCGCAAAACTGTCAATACTGATGATTTTCTATTTCTGCTTCGTTGGATGCAAACCGGAGCTTAGCCGATTCAATAAAATCCCATCCTCACATTCCGGCATAACATTCAACAATATCGTCACGGAAAATGATTCGATCAATCCTTTGGATATGGAATTCCTCTACAACGGCGGCGGTGTAGCTGTTGGTGATTTTAATAATGATGGATTATCCGATTTATATTTCACAGCCAGCATGGTTCCAAACAAATTGTACCTCAACAGAGGCGGCCTTCATTTTGATGATATCACGCAAAAGGCATTAACAGAGGGCAAAGGCAGGTGGAGCAATGGTGCATCAGTGATCGATATTAATAACGATGGATTTCTCGACATTTATGTTTGTGCAACCATCAGGACTAACCCGGAGGAAAGAAGAAACCTCTTGTATGTGAACCAGGGAATGAACAATGACAGTATTCCGGTTTTTAAAGAAATGGCCGCGGATTATGGACTGGCAGATACCAGCTTTAGTGTTCATGCCGCTTTTCTGGATTATGATAATGATGGAGACCTCGACATGTACCTGCTTACTACTAAACTTGCTAAAAGAGCAGCAACCGATTTCAGTTCAAATAAATTCGAACCAGACCTGTCAGATGTAGACAAACTTTTCAGAAACGACTGGAACGAATCGCTGAAACATCCTGTATTTACTGATGTTTCAAAGGAGGCAGGAATTATTCATCCGGGTTTTGGACTGGGAATTTCTGTTGCAGATATTAACCGTGACGGATGGAAAGATATTTATGTCGCGAACGATTTTTACGGAAGCGATCTGCTCTACATCAATAATAGAAAAGGTGGTTTTGACAATGAAATAAAAACCTATCTGAAACATACTTCACAGAATGCGATGGGCAATGATATTGTTGATATCAACAATGATGGCCTTGCGGATATTTTTACTGTTGATATGAATCCTGAAGACAATTTCAGAAAGAAGAAAAATATGAACAGTAATAATTATTTTATTTACCAGAAACAGGTATTCGAAAATATCATGTTGCAATATGTGCGGAACACTTTGCAGTTGAATATGGGTCCCGCACAGGTAGATGACAGTACAAGGCATCCTGTTTTCAGCGATATTTCATTTTATACCGGCACAGCAGAAACCGATTGGAGCTGGAGCGTTTTAGTAGCCGATGGCGACAATGATGGTAAGCGCGATATATTTATCACCAATGGCTATCCCAGAGATATAACCGATCATGATTTTACATCTTTCCGTAGCAAAACAGAAAGATATGTGACGAAAAAAGAACTTATTGATGAGATACCCCAGGTCAAAATCCCCAACTACACATTTCACAACAAGGGTGATTTACATTTCGAAAATGTTGGCGGTTTGTGGGGGATGGCTGAATCGTCATTTTCAAATGGCGCGGCTATTGTTGACCTGGATAATGACGGCGACCTCGACTACGTAATAAACAATATCAATGACGAAGCATTTTTATACGAGAATACTACCCGGAATTCAAATGACTCTGTTTCGAATTTTCTCAGCATACAATTCAGGGGAAATCAGCAAAACGCTTATGGTATTGGCGCTGTCACAACCATTTATTATGGCAACGGACAGCAACAGGTTTATGAAAACTCACCCTATCGCGGTTATTTGTCAACTCTTGATACAAAAGCATTTTTTGGTCTTGGAACAAATAAGATTGTTGATTCTGCAGTCATTATCTGGCCGAACAATAAAAAAGAGATCATTAAAAATATTGCAGTGAATCAGTCGGTAACTGCAGATATAAAAAATGCAACTATCGATTACTTCTGGCAGAACAGCGGAATTACTGTAGCGCTTTTTACAGATATCAGTTCAGAGACCGGAATAAATTACCGTCATAATGAAAGAGACTATATTGATTTTGATAAAGAAAAGCTGATCCCGCATAAATTATCGGAGTACGGGCCGCATCTGGCTGTTGCAGATATTGACGGAAACGGTTTAGATGATGTATTTGTTGGTGGTTCCGGCGACTATCCCGGCAAATTTTTTCTGCAACAAAAAGATGGCAAATTCATTTCAAAAAAATTACCACCGTTAACAGGCAAAGATCCAAGGCAACCAGAAAATACAGGTGTGGTTTTTTTTGATGCAGACAATGACGGAGACCCGGATTTGTATTGCAGCAGTGGCAGCAATGAGTATATCGCTAACACAAAAAATTACCAGGATCAGTTTTTTATCAATAAAGGAGGCGGCAATTTTGTTTTTGATACAAGTACTGCTTTTCCTGTCAATTATACCAGCAAAAGCTGTGTAAAAGCAGCGGACTTCGACGGGGATGGCGACCTGGACCTGTTTTTAGGCGGAAGATCTTTGCCTGGAAAATATCCCTACCCGGTGAGTTCATTTATTTACCGCAATGATTCAAAAAATGGAAAAATAATATTCACTGATATTACCAAAAATATTGCTCCCGGATTGAAAAACATCGGTATGGTTTGCGATGCGGTGTGGACTGATTTTGACAACGACAAAACAATTGATCTCATTCTTGTTGGTGAAGGCATGCCCATCACCTTCTTTAAAAACAATGCCGGAACATTTGTGAATATTACCGCGCAATCCGGCCTCAGCTCATCTTTGGGTGCGTGGAACAGTATTGTCGCCGGGGATTTTAATAAAGATGGTTTAACAGATTATGTTGCAGGCAACCTGGGTTTGAATTCTTTTTACCGTGCGAGTGAGGAATTCCCCGTAAATATTTATGCAAAAGATTTTGATGGAAATGGCGTTACGGAATCCATAGTGACTGTTTTTCTGAAAGATAAAAACGGTATCAAAAAGGAATTTCCTGCTTTCAACCGCGATGACATTATGTCGCAGCTGCCGGGATTAAAAAAGAAGATGCTGACGTATAAAGCATTTGGCGAAGCCGATATTAATGGGATTTTCAGTAATGAGCTATTGAAAGATGCATTGAAATTAACGATGAATAATTTCGCCAGCTCTTTGATCCTGAACAAAGGCGGCGGCAGATTTTCAGTTTCTCCTCTTCCGGCATATGCTCAATTTGCTCCGATATTTGAAATGATTGCCGATGATTTTGATGGTGATGGAAACCCCGATCTTGCTTTATCGGGAAATGATTTTGGCAATGAAGTGACGAATGGAAGATATGATGCCTTTAACGGATTGGTGCTGAAAGGAGATGGTGCCGGACATTTTATTTCTATGCCGATAGCGAAGTCGGGATTATTCATTCCCGGGAATGGCAAAGCCCTGGTAAAATTGAAAGGAGCGGGTGATTCCTACCTTCTCATGTCTTCCGAGAATCGCGGGCCTTTAAGGGTATTCCGTAAATCACGTTGAACGTTTAACGTGATTTACGGTGCTGTAACTTTTTATATCCTCATCCGTCATACTACAGAAGTAGGAACGGCTATGAGAAAAATAATTTTGATAGTTTCAATGTCGGTATGTTTAATTGGTTTGTTTATGGAAACAAGGGCAGATATGACACATTATTATATCCATATAAAACAGGATTCTGTTTCAATCGGTAGCTTCAATAGCCGGAACTACATGTCTCCCCCATTCAGAACCTACAAACAAGGCAATTTCAACGAAAAAGAAATTGCAGGTTTCCTGATCGGAGAAGACGACCAGACTATTCTTTTTTATGTTCACTGTTGGCTTGGTAATATTGGTTTTTACAATGAAGGAGTCCTGAAAAAATTAGACCTGCTGGATGGGATCGACAAAACTATTTCAATTGTATGGGAAAGCACAGGGCCTCGTTATCTCAGAAACTGGGAACAGGCACGGTTGCAGGGCCAGCGGATTGCCGGATTGTTTGAATACCTTTTAAGGTTCAGTACGAATTCAAAAAATATATTGCTTTGTCATTCCATGGGGCATGCTGTATTTCTCGGCCTGAACGAGGGCCTCAAAGTCAGCAGGAATTATTTCAACTTAATTGTTTTCGCAGGAGCAGATCTTCCTTCAGATATATTTGATAAAGATCTACATTACCTGAGTGCAGCTGCCGACTCCATAGTTGTTTATACACATCAGCGTGATTATATTCTGAAGGTATCTTCAAGATTACACAAACAAAAGCGATTAGGCCTCGTTCAATCCGGTGAGCTGCAAAATTTTGCCGAAGCACAAAATATCATGATTGTAGATGTTACTCAATGGCCGGGGAATAGAGCCATAAGTCCCAGTAATCATATCTACTTTAAAGAACATGATGGGGTTCGCGCTGACCTCATTAACAGAATTAAGAATTCTACAAACTGAGCGCATATCCTCCTTTATTAATCAGGGCTTGATGTATATATTTTTAAGTAATGACATGCAAGGATTTTTGATAAAAGATACCGCCAACCTTGTCCCCGGCTCCATAAGAGCCTTCT